>DATMJM010000411.1:0-4248 GCA_035553935.1 Solirubrobacteraceae bacterium | reverse complement strand
ACGCTGGGCTCAAGGTGACCCCGGCGAGCAGTTCCAGGTGACCGCCGGCGACACGCCATTCGCACAGCGATCGCACTCGAATCACGCCAAACCGCGTCGGGACGTTATCCCAGGAACCCGTCCATCAGCGCGACCCAAGCCGCCGCACGAGGCGCCGACGGATCCCCGCCGCCGTTCCACAGCGGAACGTCAGCCGGCGCGCCCGATCCAGCCTCCGAAGCCCCAGAGCCAGACCCACGGGACCGCGACCCGGTGCGTGTCGGCTCGGCCTGCGAGCCCGCCAGGTCCGGTGGCCCCTGCGCGTAGCCTTCTGGGATGTATCTGCGCGACGGTGAGCTCGTGATCGGCGACTGGCTTGAGAGCGATGCGCCAGCGGTGCACGCGGCCTGTCAGGACCGTGAGATCCAGCGATGGATCCCAGTGCCGCGGCCATACACGATTGATCATGCACGCGAGTTCGTAAGGACGGCCACGGGCTTCGCGATACGCGAGAACGGCGTGCTCGTCGGATCGATCGCGCTGCGCGTCACCACGCACAACACCGCGAACGTCGGCTACTGGTGCACGCCGCCGGCACGCGGTCGCGGGATCATGACGCGCGCGCTGCGACGCGTCTGTCGCTACGCACTGGACGACCTCGCGATCGACCGCATCGAGATGACCGCCTATCGCGACAACATCGCCTCACACCGTGTCGCAGAGAAAGCCGGCTTCCAACGCGAGGGCGTCATGCGCTCCAAGTTCGCGCATCCCGATGGCCATCGCATCGACGCTGTGATGTTCTCGCTGCTACCCGGCGAACTGATCGAGCCATCCCAGTAGCCGGTCCTTGGGTTCTCGCGGTGATCGCAACACCCTGAAGATCTGAGGATGTTGATGATGAGGTTCTCGAACCGATTGGTCGCCGAGAGAGTGCAGCCGTTTGGGAGGCGCTGCAGGCCGGCGAGTTTCTGACTGATGCGGCGGCGCTGGCGGGAACGCACCGCTGGCGCGGCTTGAAGTGGTTGCGCGAGGCCGGCGGAGTGCGGCCACGCCGCGGGCGTGATCTGCAAGGCCGTTGTCTGGAGACCTACGGGCACCTCATCGACGGCGACCTCGGTCGGCCGCTGGACCTGCGCAACGAGCTCGGTTTGGATCGCGGCGACGAGTGCCGCTCGCCGTGATAGCTCGCCGGCTTCATGCGCGCTGGGTAGGGCACGATGCGCGGGGTGACGTGCAGGTCGCCGAGGCCTCGGCGAGTCCGAACGGCGTCCCGGATGGCGCCCCCCTGTCTGGGATCTCATTCGGACGGGCTATCGGGACGGCCACCAGCTCTGGGCGACGCAACGGCCATGCTGATGGTCCGTGTGCCGATGGACGACCGGTGGATCCTGGCGGTCAGCGCAACAGCAGTGGTCCGATCCCCTCGATCGGCTTGGCGAAGCGTAGGCGCTTGCGGGGCCGGTCGTTGAGTTCGTCGGCGACGGCGTCGAGGTCGGCGGCGCTGTGCGCCGAAAGGTCTGTGCCTTTGGGGAAGTACTGGCGCAGAAGGCCGTTGGTGTTCTCGTTGGTCGCGCGTTGCCATGGGGCGTGCGGGTCACAGAAATAGATGTCGATGTCAGCGTAGACGCTGACGGTTTTCCAGTCGCGCATCTCGGGGCCTTGGTCCCACGTCAGCGACGCGCGCAGGACCTCAGGCAGCGTCTGGATCTTGGCGGCGAGCGCGTCGCGGACCTGTTCGGGCGTGTAGCCCTCGGGCAGGTGCAGCAGCATCGTGAAGCCGGTCGTGCGCTCGACGAGCGTGCCGATCGCCGTCAGGTTCTTCTTGCCGATGATCAGGTCGCCCTCCCAATGACCGGGGACCGCGCGATCGTCAGCCTCGGCCGGGCGCTCAGCGATGTTGATCATGTCCGGGATGCGGTTCTTGCGCTGCCCGGGCTGCCGACACGGCCGGCGCAACGCCCGTCCGGTACGCAAACAGCGCGCCAGGTCATGGCGCAACGCGCCTCTGGCCTGCACGTACAGCGACTGATAGATCGTCTCGGTCGACACCCACATCTGCTCGTCATCGGGAAACTCGCGACGCAACCGCCCCGCGATCTGCTCCGGTGAGTAACGCAACCGCAGATCGTGCTCGACCTTCGCACGCAGCACCAGGTTCGTCGCCAGCTTCGCCGGCTCGGGCCGCGACGCGCGCTCATAGGCCAGCGCGTGCGCCGTCGTCGCGCGGTAGCGCCCAGCGCACGTGTTGCGCGCCAGCTCGCGACTGATCGTCGACGGGCTGCGGCCCAACCGCGTGGCGATCATGCGCATCGACTCGCCGACGGCGCGACCCAGCGCGATCTCCTCACGCTCTGAGAACGACAGCGTGAACGCCGGGGAATGGTGACCCATCCAGCGCTGCAGGCGCAGCGGGCTTAGACCGGACTCAATCAGCATCGAGGCGCACGTGTGGCGCAGGGTGTGAAACCCGACGCCGGTCAGACCCGCGCGCTCGGCGGCGGGCATGAGCACGCGGCGGCGCAGGCTTCCCTGGTCAGCCGCGGCGCCCTCACGGCCCGGGAACACGAACGCGTCGTCGGCGGCACCGCGTGGTCGGTAAGCGCGTAGCGTCGCCGCCAATTCGGGCGGGAGCGCGATCAGCCGTGCGCCATGGCGCGACTTGGGCGCGACGATCGCGCCTTTGACGATCGCGCGGCGCACCTGCAGATGCGGCTTCTCGCCGTCGAGCATGAGATCACTCCAGCGCAGTCCGATCGCTTCGGAGATCCGCAGCCCGGTCGAGGCGAGCAGCTCGAACATCGGCCGCCACTTCACAGCTACCTCATCGAGTAGCCGCCCGAGCTCGGCCCGCGTGAGGTAGCGCCGCTCGCGCACCGACCAGGCGCGGCCCGCGCGACGGCAAGGAAGCACCACCTGCTGGGCGGGGTTGGCCACGAGCAGGCCCTCGGCGACCGCGGCGTCCAGTGCCAAGCGCAGAGGCGTGAGGATGTTGGCGATCGACCGGTCACACAGCCGACCGTCACGGCCAGGGCACGTCGTCAGCCAGTCAACGAAGTGCTGAACCGTGGCGCGGTCCAGATCACGGACGCGGACCTCGCGATCGAAGTAGCTCAACGCGAAGTTGACCAGCAGCCGGCGGTACTCTCGGCGCGTGTTCGCACGCACGCTGTCATGCCCGCTGCCGGCGTAGCGGTCAAGCCAGGCAAGGCTGAACTGATGCAGCGTCGGACCGCGCCGCAGCGCTCGGGCCTCGCCGTCGCGCTTGAGCTTGATCGCCCGAGCCTCGGCGAGCGTGTCGCCGTACTGCTTGCGCTGACGGCCGTCGACGCGGTAGACCACGACGTACTTCGACCCACGCCGGTAGATCCCCGGCACATCCGTCCGCTCGAGGGGCAACCTGCTCACTGTTGCCCCGTTGCCCCCGCTGTTGCCACACCTCGGATTCGCCGGAGGCCGAAAATCCCCTACCCACGGGGGTTCAGAAAGCGCGCCCGAGAGGATTCGAACCTCTGACCTTCGGTTCCGTAGACCGACGCTCTATCCAGCTGAGCTACGGGCGCAGTGGGTCGTGCAGGGTAGCGGAGAGGGCGGGATTCGAACCCGCGATGGAGTGTAATCCCCATACTCGCTTAGCAGGCGAGTGCCTTCAGCCTCTCGGCCACCTCTCCGGGATCGGGCTGCGACCTAGTCTAAAGGTTGACTTCGCCACGCAGGGATGGGACGGTCGCACCTGGCACGGCGGCTCGGAGGCCCCGGCAGGAAGAGCATGTTCCCGATCAGCAACGAGCGACGTTGGCAGTGGAAGCCCATGGCGATCGGCGCGCTGGCCGCCTGCGCCCTCATCGTCGCGCCGGCCATGGGAGCGTTCGGGCCGCTGATCGAGTTCGGCCAGCCGGGACACGGTCCCGGCACGATCGGGCCACACGCTCCGGCCATCGCGGTCGACGCGCAGGGGCGGGTGTACGTCGCAGACATCGAGGACGATCGCATCGAGGTCTTCCACAACGACGGCCGGCCGGCCGGCGGATGGGGCGCGGTGGCCGGTCCGTCCGGAGTTGCCGCGGCGCCCGACGGCTCGATCGTCGTCGCCGATCGCAACGGCGTCCACCGCTACGAGGCCGGCGGTGCGCGCCTCGCCACGCTCGCGCGCTCCGGTGACGCCGTCGGCTCGCCCGCGGGCGTCGCAGTCGGCGCCGACGGCACGGTGCACGTCGCCGATTCGGCGCGCGGCCGCGTCGTCGCGCTCGGCCGCGCGGTGTACGACGG
>DATMJM010000410.1:0-4084 GCA_035553935.1 Solirubrobacteraceae bacterium | reverse complement strand
CGACCCGCCCCGGCGGCACCCGTTTCCGCTCGGATTTCGGATCGTGCTCGCCGCGCAGTCGCTCGTGATGATCGTCCTCGGCGCGGCGCTGTTCGTCGCGCCGACGGCGGCCGCGGAGCTATGGCCGTGGAACCTGACGCCACTGACCGGACGGGCCGTCGGCGCCTGGCTGTTGGGGCTCGGCGTCGCCGGCGCGC
The DNA here is from genome assembly GCA_035553935.1 of Solirubrobacteraceae bacterium. Taxonomy (GTDB): domain Bacteria; phylum Actinomycetota; class Thermoleophilia; order Solirubrobacterales; family Solirubrobacteraceae; genus CADCVQ01. Next base: position 3,887 of record DATMJM010000410.1, on the reverse strand, counting down.
ATTCGCTGCTCGAGAACGACTGGACGCGCGTGCGCCCGACGGCCGTCGGCAACCTCGGCCTGGGGATCTTCCACGTCGTCGCGCTGATTCGCTTCGGCGGCGACGTCGACTGGAGCGGCGCGAGCGCGTACGCCTATGCGGCGTTCATCGCGACGATGCTGCTCATCGGCGTCTACGCCACGTGGGCGGTCGCCCGCGCCGGTCGCCGGGTCGAGTCCACGCGACCGTAGCCAGGCCCGCGGCGCCAGCCGCCACGGCGCGGCCGAGTCGCCGGTCAGTCGGGCGAGCAGCGCGAGCGCGCGGATCGGGATGCCGACGCGGCTCGCCACGCGCGCGTCCGCCCGCGCTCCCCCTACGATCTCCTCGAGCTCCTGCCAGCCGGCGGCGCTCTGCGCCAGCGCGAGCGTCAGCCGCGGGAAGCGCTCGAGCGCGAGCTTGACGTCCCACGACAGCGCGTGCAACGGGCCCAGCGCCCGTTCGAGCTCGCCGGGATACGCCGTCAGCGCCGCTGCACCGCCTCCGAGCGATGCCAGCGCAGCGCGTGCCGCGAGCCGCGCGCTGACGAACGCCTCGTACATGCCGTCGCCCGACACGGGGTCGATCAGCCCGGCGGCGTCGCCCACCACGACCACCCGCTCGCGCGCGGCGACGGCATTCGGCGCCCGGACGGGAAGCCGGAAGCCGCGCAGCCCCTCGAGCTGATCGGGCCGCACGCCGTGGGCCGCGCACAGGGCGAGCAGATGGCGCCGCAGGTGACGGCCTTCCTGTGGCGCGCCGCCCACACCGACGTTCACGTGGTCGGCCTTCGGAAACAGCCACCCGTAGCCGCCGACGATCCCGGCGATCTCGATCATCGCCGCCCGCCGAAGGTCGGTGTCGGCGATGAGTTGGTAGGGCAGGCGCCCTTCGATCGCCACGCCGTACGTGCGCTCGACGCCGATCGAGCGCGCGCTGATGCCGTTCGCTCCGTCGGCTCCGACCACGACGGAGGCGCGGACGATCCGGCGTCCGAAGCTCACGCTCGCGTCGCGCGGGCAGATCGCCGTCGCTCGCGCCCCGTCGACGAACTGGGCTCCGGCGGCGACCGCCTGCTGGACGAGGAACTCGTCGAGCCTGATCCTGCGCGTCATGAAGACCAGCGGCGCGCGGCTGCGGCGCTCGAAGCAGCGCGAGTAGTTCAGGCGCACCAGCAGCCGGTCCACCTCCTGCTCGACGACCGGCGAGGGCGAGAACGGCAGCGCCCGCACAGCGCGCGCCGTCAGCCCCCCGCCACACGGCTTGTCGCGGGGAAAGCGCGCGCGATCGACGAGCAGCACGGAGGCGCCGGCTACGGCGAGATGGTAGGCCGCGAGCGATCCCGCCGGTCCGGCGCCAACGACGACGACGTCGTAGCAGCGCACCGGCTCGGCCCTACGATCGCCGCGCGGAGGATCGCCGATCGCGCCGCCGCGGAGCACCTTGCGCAACCGTGTCGCCGCCCATGTCCCCCTCCCGTGGACGCGATCCCCAGATCGGGACCGAGCCCGCCGTCGCCGACGCCATGATAACCGCCGGCTGATGACGGCGGAGCCGGTGCCTGGCGGCTCGGGACGCAGCGTCACATCGAGAAACGAACGTCTCGTTCACAAAGAGCGTGCCGCTGCTGGGCGCCGGTCCGCCTGTGCGGGCTGGGAGCCGGTCGTGGCGGTGCTTCCTATCCGTCGCGCGGACGATCTGATGGGCGGGCACCGGATGCACCGCGGCGGCGCCGGCGCGCACGCGGGGGCAGTCCGAAGCGAGAGCCTTCGACGCGTTGTCCTTTGACGCCGCGATCCGCCCGAAACCAGGAGCATCGAGCGTGTAGGGTCGGCTCACCAGCACACCGAATGGAGGGGAGTCATGTACGCGCGCATCGTCAGGTTCACCGACGTCGATCCCGACCACCTCGCCGGGCGCCTGGCCGAGGCCGGAACCGGCGAGCGGCCGCCGGTCGACATTCCCGCCAAGAAGGTCCAGATCCTCCACGACGCAGACCAGCGCACCGCGGTCGTGATCCAGCTGTTCGAGACGGCTGAGGACATGGCAGCAGCGGAGGGCCCGCTCGACGCGATGGACCCCAACGACACCCCGGGCACACGCGCCTCGATCGACCGCTGCGAGATCAAGGCCGAGCTGAGCCCGGGCTGAGCTGCTTCCGCCGCGCCGCGGCCCCGGCGGCCTCGTCGAGCGTCCTGCCACGATCGAGGAGATCGTCGCCGTCATGCGCCACGCCCGTACAGGCCTACACGGACGTCGTCTGCGCGAACTGATCGTCGTGCTGTGGCGCCGGCCGGCGCATCCACGAGGCGCTGGCGCTCCCCGAGTCGACAGGCAAGGGTCTTGCCAACGGCGCATTACGATTGGGACGTGGTCGAGCGTCTCCGTCTCGCTGAGCTGCTGGGATCGCTTTCGCTGGCGACCGACATGGGAACGGCCAGTCCGCCGGAAACCGCGCTCGGCACGACGATCACGGCGACGCGGCTGGCGCAGCGATCTGGTCTTTCGGGGAGAGATCTCGCCACCACCTACTACGCCGGCATCACGCGGATGCTCGGCTGCACCGCGACCGCGATGGAGGGGGCATCGCTCGCGGCGGGCGAGGACCAGCGGCTGAACCTGGCGCTGCTCTCGTGCGATTGGTCGGACGCGTCGGAGGTCGAAGCCGCGCTCGGAGAGCTGCTCCCGGCTGAGCTTTCGGCGCAGCAGCGCCGAGCGGCGATCACGAACGTCGTCGAGGCGCACCCCCAGATCGCAGCGGTTGCGGGGCTCCACTGCGTGCAGGCGATGATGTTCACGCGGCGCCTGCCGGTCCCCGAGGCGGTCCCGGAGATCATCAAGCACATGTGGGCGCGCTGGGACGGGCGCTATCCGGGCGCGTCGGGTGAGGAGATCCCGTTGCCCGCTCGCATCATCCCGCTCGCGCGCGCGGCCGACCTCGCGCGTCGCGCGGGCGGGCGCAGAGCGGTCGAAGCGCTCACCCGCGGACGTACGGGGACGGAGTTCGATCCTGATCTGTGCGAAGCGCTCGTAGCGGATGCGGATGACGTGTTCGACGGCCTCGATGCGCCATCGCTGTGGGACACGTTTCTGGACGCCGAGCCGGGTGAGAACGTGCTGCTGGGGCCGGACCAGGCGCTGACGGTAGCCGAGACGTTCGCCGACTTCGCCGATCAGAAGTCGGGCTGGTTCGCCGGTCACTCGCGGCCGGTCTCGAAGCTCGCCGCCGGCGCGGCCAGCAGGCTGGGTCTGGCCGAGGACGAGGTCGAGCGGATCCGCCTCGCCGCGCTGATGCACGACATCGGTCGCGCGGCCGTCCAGAACGGGATCTGGGACAAGCCCGGAGAGCTCGCGCCGCGCGAACGGCAGATCGCCCAGTCACACAGCCTCCACACCGCGTCGGTGCTCGCGCTTGCCCCGGCACTGAGCGATCTCGCCGCGCTGGCGGGCGCGGCACAGGAACGCGCCGACGGCAGCGGCTATCACCGGGGCATCCGGGCGATCGAGCCGGCGATGGGGGTGCTCGGCGCCGCCAACGTATACGACGCGATGACGCACGATCGGCCCTGGCGACTCGCCTTCGACGGTGACGCGGCCGCTGAGCAGATCCAAGCGATGTGCGGCGCAGGGACCCTGCACGGCGAGTGTGCGGCGGCCGTGCTGACGCAGGCGGGCAACGGCGGCGCGGTCGCTCCCGTGTACCCCGCCGGCCTGACGAGTCGCGAGGTGGCGGTGCTGCAACTGCTCGTCACCGGAATGCCGACAAAGACGGTCGCGGCGCGCCTGATGATCTCGGCCAAGACCGCCGACCACCACATCCAGAGCATCTACGACAAGATCGGCGTTCGCGGACGTGCTCCGGTCGCGCTGTT
>DATMJM010000409.1:0-2043 GCA_035553935.1 Solirubrobacteraceae bacterium | reverse complement strand
GGGCCGCTGCCGCGCGGCTCGCGGCTCGGGACCGCGACGATCCGCAGGGGCGACGAGATCCTCGCGCGCGTGCCCGTCGTCACCGCGCGACCGGTCGCCGAGGCCGGCGTCGGCGACCGCCTCGACGACATGCTCGGCCGCTCGCAGACGATCATCGCCCTCGTCCTGCTGCTGGTCTGTAGCCTCCCACTCGTGTTGCTGCGTCGCCGGGCGATCAACCGCAGAAGGGCGATCGACGCCGAGCACCGGCGGGCGCGGCGGCGCGAGGAGTCAGCGGTCCAGTGATCATCACCGTCACCCTCAACGCGGCGATCGACAAGTCGCTCTCGGTGCCGAACTTCCGTCTCGGCCGCCGTCATCGGACCGTCGAGCAGACGACGCTGCCGGGCGGCAAGGGCGTGAACGTCGCGCGCACGCTGAAGACGCTCGGCCAGCCGGTCATCGCGACCGGTTTCGCGGGCGGCGCGACGGGGACGCGGATCGTCGAGGCGCTCACCGACGAGTCGATCCTCAACGACTTCGTGCGCATCCGCGAGGAGTCGCGGACGAACACGGCGGTGCTCGATCCGACCAACGGCGAGCAGACCGAGATCAACGAGCGCGGGCCGGCCGTCAGTGCGCGCGAGCTGGAGCTGTTCCGCGACAAGCTGCTGTACCTCGCGCGCGGCGCGGCGATCGTCATCTTCGCCGGATCGCTGCCGCGCAACGTCGACGCCGACGTCTACGCCGACCTCATCAAGGAGCTGCGCAAGCTCGGCCTCGTCGTCGTCATCGACACCGACGGCGACCCCCTGCGCCACGCGGTCCGTGCCGAGCCGCACGTCGTCTCGCCCAACGTGCTCGAGGCCGAGGAGCTCGTGGGGCACGAGTTCAACGACGACGAGGAGCGCGTCATCGCGGTCCGCGAGATGATCTCGCTGGGTGCACAGGAGGCGATCATGACGACGCCTGAAGGCTGCTTCGCGTCGGTCCTCGACGACGGCGAGCCGACGCTGTACCGCGTGCGGATCGAGCCGCGCGAGGCCGTTGCGGCCGTCGGCGCCGGAGACGCGTTCCTCGCCGGCTATGTCGCATCGCGCTATGGCGGCAAGCCGGCCGCCGAGTGCCTGCGCTACGGCGTGGCGTGCGGCGCCGAGTCGGTCCAGCGGCTCGGCGCCGGGCTCGTCGACCTGCAGAAGGTCGATCGGCTCGTCGGCGAGGTCGAGGTCGAGCGCCTGGCGGCGCCGGCCGAGGTGCCCTAGTCGTCGGCCTTCATGTTCTTCGCCGCGACCAGCAGCGCCTGGTGGCGCAGCGCCGTCGTGACGAGCAGGGCGCGGACCGGCTCCTCGCCGGCGTCCTCGAGCAGCGGCCGGTAGGTCGTCGTGCTGCGGCGCAGGCCGCGGTCGTGGCCCGTCTGGTGCAGGCTGCCGAGGACGCCGTCGGCCGCGAGGATCGCGACGTCGTGCCCCTTGCCGTCGCGCTGCTCCATCCGTAAGAAGACTGCAGCGCGCGCAGGATACGCGCCCGGACGGTCCTGTCAACCGCGAGGCGGCGCGGCCGTTCGGGTCATTCGACGAATGCCGTCGCGGCGTCCGGCACACCGGGCTCGGCGCCGAGCGCGACGCGCGCCCGCGCCGTCGTCAGGTGATAGACGATCAGCAGCTGCACGAGCGCCAGCGACTCGGAGCGGTGCACGTGGTTGCCGACGGTGAACTCGCCCAGCTTCTCCGAGCGCAGGTGGCGGGCGAAGTGCATGCGGTCCCAGATGACCTCCTCGATCGCCGCCGCGCGCTCGCGCGGCAGGGCGCCGGGGATGAACAGGAACTGCTCGCCGTTGCGCTGCTCGAGCGTGATCTCGCCGTCGCTCTCGTCGACGAACGGCGCGAGGTCGGGGTGCGGGAGCGTGTCGCGCAGCGTCAGCCGGGCGTCGAGGATGAACGGATCGTCCTCGCTCTCCATGCGGCAGACGACGATGTCGGCGTGGCGTCGCTGCGGGCGGATGAAGGCCTCGGAGTCCGGCTCGCGGCGGTCGAGGTCGGCGAGCACCTCGTCGGTCGTGTAGCC
>DATMJM010000408.1:0-3783 GCA_035553935.1 Solirubrobacteraceae bacterium | reverse complement strand
GCCTTCGGGCTCGAGTTGCCGCTCGCCGTCGACCTCGGCTGAGCGGCAACTCGAGCCCGAAGGCCGCGCGTGCGGCAGCCGTCCTGCCGCGCACGGCGGCGAGCGTCCAGTACGCCGGCCGCGGCCGTCCGTCGTAGCCGACCAGCCCGGTGTCCCACCTGTTCTCGCGGGAGCCGCGCCAGTGATAGAGGTACAGCCGGGGGATGCGCTTCCCGCCGCGCCGCGCGATCGCGAGCGCGTGCCGCGTCGCGCGGTTCGCGCGCTGCTCGCTGTACGACCACCGCTTGAACTTCACGAAGCCGCCCGTCTCCGTCAGCCAGACGGGCCCGCTGACCGCACGCAGCATCTTCGACGTGACGGTCTTGTGCAGCGGGCGGAAGTAGTTGACGTCCTGGTAGTTGTGCAGGCCCCAGATGACGCCGCGCACACGGGCGGCGCGCTCGAAGCGCCGCGCCCATGCCGGCGCGGACTGGAAGTCGATGAGCTCGGGTGCCAGCACGGTGCAGCTCGGGCACGTCTGACGCATCGCGTGGAAGTACCTGACGAGCAGCTGCGGCTGGCGGGCGGTGCGGCCGTGAAGGTTCGGCTCGTTCCAGGTGGCGAACTCGCGGACCTGCGGCCAGCGCTCGCGAAACGCCCGGAAGGCCCGCGTGAACGCGCGGCGCGACGGCAGCCGGCCGCCCGACGGCCCCCAGGTGACCAGCGGCGTGACGCCCGCGGTGCGCGCGGCGTCGAGCCAGGCCGCGCCGCGCCGGTCGCGCGCGCCGGCGGCCAGGTTCCAGGGCACCACGACGCGCGAGCGCTTCTCGCCGAGCGCCTGCCATGCCGGCGCTGTGAACATCGTCGCGTTCTGGTCGGCGATCGCGTAGATGCGCGCATCGGCCCGTGGCGCGACGGCCAGGACGCACAGCAACGTGGCGCTCAGCACGAGTGGGACGGCTACGCGGGCGAACTGCATGACAGGCGCGCCAACGGCCCGATCCGCCGCAGGCGATACCCGACGGCGCACAACTGGACGGATGGGCGACCCGCTCGAGGACCGTCACGCGCCCGGGCTTTCGGATGCCGCTAGCGCCCGAACGTGCGTGCCAGCGCCCGCGCGCGCTGCGGCACGCCGGCGATCAGCTCGCGCACCTCGGCCAGCCCGGCGCGCAGCTCGGGGTCGCCGACCTCGACCGGCATCATCGAGTCCTGCAGCGTGGCGATCGTCGCGTCGGCGCTCGTGACCGCGGCGACGGTGTCGTCGAGGTAGCCCTGCACCCCGCCCGAGGGAGCGCCGGCGGGGAACTTCGAGAACGTGCGCACGGGCAGCGTGTGGCGCTCGGCGAAGGCGCCGGCGGTCCGCCGCGCGCGGCCGTAGGCGACCTGCACGGGCCCGAACAGCCCGACCTCGAGCTCCTCGGCCTTGTGCGGGTCGAGCCGCTCGTAGGCGGCGCCGAGCGCGGCGAGCGCCTTGGCGAGGTCGTCGATCGCATCGGCGACCGCGGCGAGGAGGTCCTTGCGGGCTTCGACGGTGGAGTAGCTCATGTCCTCACATCATCCTCTCGGAGCCCGTCGGAGGTTACGCTGCCGCCGATCGCGGGCAATGACGGCTGCGACGGCCGATGCACATTCTTTCGGCGGAGCCCGTCCGGCGTGCGAGACTCCAGCGGCCGCGCGGTCGGCGCGGCAGGCCGCACCTCAGGGTGATGTCGTCGGTTAGGGGAACTGCTGGGCAGACGGGGACACGACGAATCAGAGGTGCATCGACACATGAGGTTTCTCATCACGGGCGGAGCGGGGTTCATCGGCTCCCACCTGGCTGACGAGCTGATCGCCCAGGGACACCGCGTCCACGTCCTCGACGATCTCTCGACGGGGTCGATCGACAACGTTCGCCACCTCAAGGAGCACCCGCTCTTCGAGTACACGATCGACACGTGTGCGAGCCCGTCGCTCGTCGCCGAGCTCGTCGACGCGGCCGACGTCGTCTACCACCTCGCGGCGGCGGTCGGCGTCGAGCTCATCATCGAGAGCCCCGTCCGCACGATCGAGACCAACGTGCACTGCACTGAGGTCGTGCTCGCGCAGGCGTCCAAGAAGAAGAAGCCGGTCCTCGTCGCGTCGACGAGCGAGGTCTACGGCAAGTCGACGAGCTTCCCGTTCTGCGAGGACGGCGACATCGTGCTCGGCGGGACGTCCACCGGCCGCTGGTCGTACGCCTGCTCGAAGGCGATCGACGAGTTCCTCGCGCTCGCCTACTGGAAGGAGCGCAAGCTGCCGACGGTGGTCGCGCGGCTGTTCAACACCGTCGGCCCGCGCCAGACCGGCCGCTACGGCATGGTCGTCCCGACGTTCGTGCAGCAGGCGCTCGCCGACCGCCCGATCACGGTCTACGGCGACGGCACGCAGACGCGCTGCTTCTGCCACGTGGCCGACGTCGTCAAGGCGCTGATCGACGTCATGCTGCTCGGCGAGCGCGCCCACGGCGAGGTCTTCAACATCGGCTCGCAGGAGGAGATCTCGATGCTCGCCCTCGCCGACCGCGTGCGCGAGATGACCGGATCGGAGTCAGACATCCACGTCATCCCGTACGACGAGGCCTACGAGGCCGGCTTCGAGGACATGCCGCGGCGCTACCCGGACATCTCGAAGATCGGCTCGCTGATCGGGTGGTCCCCGACGCGGTCGCTGGACGAGATCCTGGGCGACGTGATCAGCTTCCATCAGTCGGAGGCTGCGGTCGTCTAGCCCGCTCGAACCGAGGCTACTGGGCCGCTCGCCGGCGCAACAGCAAGCCGGCGAGGCCGCCGATCAACAGCACGCCGACGCCGGCACCGATCATCGCCGCGAAGCCGACGCCGCCATCAGGGGAAGCGGCCTGTGCGCGCAGGGCGCGTGTGCGCGCGACCTCCTCCGCCGCCCGTGCAGCCGCTTCGGCAGCGGCCTTCTCGCGAGCAGCGGCCTTGGCGCGGCGGTTATCGGCGGCACGCGCCTTCGCGCGCTTCGCGTCGTCCCGGCTGCCGGCGTCACGGCGCTCGGGCGCCGCTTGCGGCGTGGTCGTGCCGGCACGCTTCGGCTCGACGCCTTCGCCGAACAGGGGAGGCTTGGCGCGCTCGGCCGAGGGCTTGGGCTTCTGCTTCGCCGCGCCCTGCTGGCGAGCCTCGTCGATCGGGAGGGCGTATTCCTTGCCGCTCGGCGAACCGGGATCGACGAAGACCTCGTCATCCTGAGCGGCGGCCACCGAAGCGGTTCCGGCGAGCGCGCACAACGCGCACAACAGCAATGGCAGTCCCCTGCGCACGGCGGTCAGTATGCCAACCCGGCCGCGTGGACCGCGCCCCACCGGCTCAGCCGGGCTGCGCGGCAAGTCGTGCGAGCTCCGCATTGCGAGGATTCAACTCCGACGCGCGGCGATAGTAGCGGCGCGCCAGCGCCGGCTCTACCCGCCGCACGGCGAGATCTCCGAGCAGCGTCCACGTGACGAAGTTGCGCGGCTCGCGGTCTGCGGCATCGAGAAGGACGCGCTGGGCCGCCTCGCCATCGCCGAATCGGGCGACTGCGGCCGCCTTGGCGTAGTACGCGGGGATCGACTCCGCATCCAGCCGCAGGGCGCGGTTGGCCTCGCGCAGCGCCGCCGCCGGCCGCTCGCCGAGTGCAGCCTGCGCCCGCTCGACGTAACGCTCCGACAGGCCCTGGCGGCTCAGGCTGACCGCGGCGACCGAGATCGCGACTCCGACGGCCACCGCCGGCCCGATGCGCGCGAGCCGGGGTAGCCGCATGGCGACGCGAGGCACGGCCGCC
>DATMJM010000407.1:0-4909 GCA_035553935.1 Solirubrobacteraceae bacterium | reverse complement strand
GGCGAGGCCGCTCACGACGTCGTGCGTGCGCCCGGAGAGGCGCTCGAGGGTGCTCCTCGCGGCCGCGGCCGACGCCGGCTTGCCGAAGATCTGGCCGTCGAGCGCGACGATCGTGTCGACCCCGAGGATCGTGCTCTCCGGACTCTCGCGCGCGCCCGCCTCGGCCTTGCGCAGCGCGTTCGTGCGAGCCACCTCGATCGGGTCGCCTGCGCGGGTCTCCTCCACGTCGACGTGCAGCACCTCGAAGGGGATCCGCAGCTGCTCGAGGATCGCGCGGCGCTGCGGAGAGCGGCTGGCGAGGATCAGGGGCTGTCGGGGCTGGTCGGGCACGGGCGCGGCAGCCTAGCGCGGCGGTTCGCATCGCTCGCGGGCTCGCTGCGTAGCGGCGCTCTCGCCGACGGTCCTGCGTCGAATCGGACCATGCGGCCAGTAATCCGCAACTCGCCCGGCAGAACGCGAGCGTGCCGGTCCATCCTGCCCATCGATGCCCTCAGCGAGCGCGGCGCAGCATCGCGGTCGCCCGGCCCGGAGCGCCACCCGTCACCCGACCACCTGGACCTCGTCTCCGAAGTACAGCGCGATCTCGCGCTGCGCCGACTCGCGTGAGTCCGAGCCGTGGACGAGGTTGCGGCGGACCTCCAGGGCGTAGTCGCCGCGGATCGAGCCCGGGGCGGCCTCGATGCCGTTCGTCGCGCCGATGAGCTGGCGCGCCGCCTCGATCGCGTTGGGCCCCTCGAGCACCATCGCCACCAGCGGCCCGGAGGTGATGAAGGCGACGAGGCCACCGAAGAAGGGCTTGCCCTCGTGCTCGGAGTAGTGGCGCTTGGCCGTCTGCTCATCGAGCGTCATGAGGCGCAGCGCCACCAGGTGCAGTCCCTTGCGTTCGAAGCGGGCGATGACCTCGCCGGTCAGGCGGCGCGCAAACGCATCCGGCTTGACCAGGATCAGGGTCCGGTCCATCGATCAGATCTCCTCGGGATGGTGGAAAGGGTTCAGGCTTCGGAGCGCAGGCGCGGCTTGGGCTTCTTGCGCGGCACGTCGCCGAGCTCGGCCTCGCAGTACGGGCAGAGCTTCCAGGTCGGGTCCAGCGGCCGGCCGCAGCTCGCACACGGGTCGCGCAGCTTGCGCATGCAGTTGGGGCAGCGCAGGAAGTCCTCCTTGACCTCGTAGTCGCAGTGCGGGCACAGCATGTAGTTGAGCTCGTGCAGGCGCGCCTCCGCCGCCTGCATCTCGAGCTCGCGCTCGCGAATGTCGTCGAGGTACTCCGGCGGTCGGACGATCACGTACAGGATCGTCCCGACGAAGGGAAACAGCGAGACGGCGGTGGCGCAGAGGACGAGCATCGGGTCCTCGATCCGCCTGATCGCGTCCATGTACGTCCAGTACACGAGCGCCAGGTAGATGACGATCAGGAACAGCCCGAGCAGGTTCACTGCCAGGTTCAGCCCGGCGCTGTCGATGCCGAAGACCGCTAGCACGATCGGGGCAGCTTAGCCGCAGCAGGGGACGCCGTCGTACGGGGGCTCAGAGAAACAGGCGCCCCAGCAGGTAGCCGATCGCGAAGAACACGAGGATCACGAGCGCGACGATCAGCGCCACGACCGCGATCAGCGCAGGCGCCGATGGCCCCTCGCGGTTCACAGCGTCGATGCCCGGGCTGCGCGGGCCGGCCGCACGAGATCGGCGATGAGGTAGATCGAGCCGGTGGCCAGCACGACGCCCTGCGGCCCCGCAAGCTCGCTGGCCAGCGCGACCGCACGGCCAGGATCTGACTCCACGCGCGCGACCGGCGGCGCACCGACCTGGCCGGCGAGCGATCCGAGCGTCGCGGGCGACAGGGCCCGCGGGTTGGCATTCGTCGTGAAGACGGCGCCCGCGCACAGCGGCAGCAGCGACGCGAGCATCCCGGCCGCGTCCTTGTCGTCGAGCACCGACAGCACGGCGACGAGCGGCCGCCCGGCCAGGAAGGCCGGCAGCGACTCCGCCAGCGCCTCGATCCCGCCGGGATTGTGGGCGCCGTCGAGCACGACCTCGGGCCCCTCCGCACCGGCGGCGACGACCTCGAAGCGGCCGGGAACCGCGGTCGACGCAGCCGCCGCGCGCAGCGGCTGCGCCTCCAGGCGCCCGAGGTATGCCTCGGCCGCCGCGCACGCGACCGCGAAGTTGCGCCGCTGGAAGGCGCCGCGGGCGAGCAGCTCCATGCCCGGCGGCGGCTCCGCCGGCGCGTGCACCACGCGAGCGCCCGTGCGCTGCGCGACCGCCTGCGCCTCCGCGTCGGCGTCCGGATGCAGCCCATGACCCAGCACGAGCGTCGCGGGAGGGTCGGACGCGCTCACGACGGCCAGCTTCTCGCGCGCGACGTCCGCGACAGTGGGCCCCAGCCAGCGCGTGTGCTCGAGGCCGACGTTCGTCAGCACCACGACCTCGGCACCGATGACGTTCGTTGCGTCCCAGCGCCCGCCGAGGCCGGCCTCGACGACCGCGACCTCGACGCCGGCGCCCGCGAGGTGCGCGTAGGCGGCGGCCGTCAGCGCCTCGAACTGCGTGACGCGGTCGTCCTCGCCGAGCGTTCGGTCGACGAGCTCCGCGGCGTGCCGCGCCCGCCCGACGGCGGCCGCGAACTGCTCGTCGGAGATGTCGGCCCCGGCGACCCGGACGCGCTCGGTGAACGACACCAGGTGCGGCGACAGGTAGGCGCCGGCGCGCACCCCGTGGTGGTGCAGCAGCGCGGCGATCATGCGGACCGTCGAGGACTTGCCGTTCGTCCCGACGACGTGGATCGAGCGAAACGCGTCGTTCGGCGACCCCAGCGCGGTCATCAGCCGGCGCATGCGGTCCAGGCCGAAGCGCATGCCGAACAGCTCGAGCGACAGCAGCCAGCGCTCCGCCTCGCGCGCGCTGCTCGCCCGTCCTGCGCCGGCGCCCAGACCGGCGACGGTCACGTCGCCTCCAGCTCTGCGCGCAGGCGCTCGAGCTTGGCGCGCTCGCCGTTGACGACCGCCGCCGGCGCCTTCGCCACGAACCCCGCTTTGGACAGCTTGCTCTCGGCGCGCTCGATCTCCGCGCGCAGCGTCGCACGGCGCTCCTCCAGCCGCCGCTCGGCGGCGCCGAGATCCACCTCGCCGGATTCGAGCACCGCGACGGTGCCGCCGGGGACGGTGACGCTCGCGACCTCCGCCGCGTCGCGCGCGCCGTCGAACGCGAACCGCGCGAGCTCCCCCACGCGCGCCGCCGTCAGCTCGTAGCCCTCGGCGCTGAGGACCGCGGGGATGACGGCCCCCGGCCGCACGCCGACTTCGTAGCGCCAGCGCCGCAGCTCGCGGACGGCCTCGATCGCCTGCCCGACCACCGCCTCCGCGTCGGGATCTCGCAGCGCGTCGTCGGCCGCCGGCAGCGTCGCCGTCGCGAGCAGCCCCTCGCTCGCCGGCACGAGCGCCCACAGCTCCTCGGTGACGAACGGGATGACCGGATGCGCGGTGGCCAGCGTCTCGCGCAGGACGTGCAGCAGCGTCGCGCCGAGCGCGGCGCGGTCGCCTGCATCGGCGTCGGCGCCCAGCCGCTGCTTGACCATCTCCAGGTACCAGTCGCACAGCTCGCCGTAGATGAAGTCGTAGAGGCCGAGCGCAACCTTGGCGAAGTCGAAGCCGTCGACGCGCGCCTGCGTGTCGGCCTTGACGGCCTGCAGGCGCGACAGGATCCAGCGGTCCTCGATCGTCCGCGGGTCAGGGCCGCCGGCGCCCGCCGCGGCGTCGTCGCCCACGCGCAGCATGACGAAGCGGGTCGCGTTGTAGAGCTTGTTGGCGAGCGCCTGGCCCTGCTGCACCTTCTCCTCGCTGAAGCGGACGTCCTGCGTCGAGGACATCGCGAGCAGCCCGAAGCGAACCGCGTCGGCGCCGTAGGCCGGGAAGTCGCCGCCCTGCGCGAACACCGGCGGGCGCGGCCCGCCCTCGACGAGCTCCATCGGGTCGATCCCGGTGCCCAGCGACTTGCTCATCCGCCGCCCGTCGGGAGCCTGGATGATCGAGTGCACGTAGACGTGCTCGAACGGGACGTCGCCGGCGAAGCGCAGGCCCATCATGACCATCCGCGCGACCCAGAGAAACAGGATGTCGCGCCCTGTCGACAGGACGTCGGTCGGATAGAACGCCTGAAGCTCGGGCGTGCGCTCGGGCCAGCCGAGCGTCGCGAACGGCCAGAGCGCCGACGAGAACCACGTGTCGAGCACGTCGGGGTCCTGCTCCCAGCCGTCGCCGTGCGGCGGCGCCGCGCCGACGTGGGTCTCCGTGCCCCGGTACCAGACCGGGATCTGGTGACCCCACCACAGCTGGCGCGAGATGCACCACGGGCGGATGTTCTCCAGCCACTCGACGTAGCGCCGCGACTGCGACTCCGGATGGATCGTGACGTGGCCGCCGCGGACCGCCTCGATCGCCGGGCCGGCGAGCTCGTCCATGCGCATGAACCACTGCAGCGAGATGAGCGGCTCGACGCGCTCGCCCGAGCGCTGGCTGAACGGCACGGTGTGCACGTAGTCCTCGCGGCCGCGGATCGCGCCGAGCTCCTCGAGGTCGGCGACGACGCGCTCGCGCGCGTCGAGCGCGGTCAGCCCGGCGTAGCGCTCGCCCGCCGCGGCCGTCATGAGCCCATCTTCGCCGATGACGCCGATCTCCTCGAGGCCGTGGCGGCTGCCGATCATCGCCGACGAGTACGTCAAGACGGACTTCGGGACGGGCGCCCTGAAGATCACGCCGGGCCACGATCCCAACGACTTCGAGATCGGCCGCCGCCACGGCCTCGAGGAGATCGGCGTCATCGGCGAAGATGGGCTCATGACGGCCGCGGCGGGCGAGCGCTACGCCGGGCTGACCGCGCTCGACGCGCGCGAGCGCGTCGTCGCCGACCTCGAGGA
>DATMJM010000406.1:0-2429 GCA_035553935.1 Solirubrobacteraceae bacterium | reverse complement strand
TCCTGGATCCCGGCGTCGCCCGACAGGGCGATCGCGCCCTCGCGCACGAGCTTCGCGCCGGTGTAGGCCTTCGGGTTGTGCGACGCGGTGCACATGAGCCCGCCGTCGAGCTCGCGAGCGCCGACGAGCCAGTAGAGCATCTCGCTGCCGACCATGCCGGCGTCGATGACGGTCGCGCCCTCCGCGACCATGCCCGCGCGGTAGCGCGCGGCGAGCTCGGGCGCGCTGAGGCGCATGTCGCGGCCAAGCCCGATCCGCAGCTCGGCCGCCGCCTTGCCGCCGAGGTCGCAGAGCACGTGGACGAACGCCCGGCCGATCGCCTCGGCGACGTCGCCGTCGATCTGCTCGCCGTACAGGCCGCGGACGTCGTAGGCCTTGAAGATCTCGTCGGGAACGGTCGCCGGCATCGGCGCGGATCGTAGGGGATGTCCGGTCGGCTGCCGGAACCGGCCTCTACAATCCCGGCCATGTCCGGCCATTCCAAGTGGGCGTCGATCAAGCACAAGAAGGCGGTCGTCGACTCCCGCCGCGGGAAGCTGTTCACGAAGCTCGCGCGCGCGATCACGACCGCGGCGCGCGACGGCGGCGGCGAGCTCGAGGGCAATCCGGCGCTGCAGCTCGCCGTGCAGAAGGCCAAGGACGCCTCGATGCCCAAGGACAACATCGAGCGCGCGATCGCGAAGGGCACGGGCGCGGGCGCCGAGACCGACCAGATCCAGGACGTCATGTACGAGGGCTACGGCCCCGGCGGCGTCGCGCTGCTGATCGAGGCGATGACCGAGAACCGCAACCGCACCGGTGCCGATGTCCGCCACCTGCTCGCCAAGCACGGCGGCAGCCTCGGCGAGCCGGGCTCGGTGGCCTACCTGTTCGACAAGCGCGGGCTCATCGTCGTCGACGCCGAGCGCTACGGCGAGGACGACCTCATGCCGGCGATCGAGGCCGGCGCCGAGGACATCGCCGAGGACGAGGGAATCTTCGAGGTCCTGACCGCGCCTGCCGACCTGACGGCCGTGCGCGCCGCCCTCGAGGAGGCCGCGATCGAGATCCAGTCGGCCGACATCGCCTGGCTGCCCAAGGCCCGCGTGCCGATCGAGGAGGAGGACGCGGCGAAGGTCATGCGCCTCATCGACGCGCTGGAGGACAACGACGACGTCGATGCCGTGCACGCGAACTTCGACGTCGCCGCCGACGTGCTCGAGCGCGTCGCGAGCGCCTGACCGCGCAGCCGGCGGCGGCGTCCGCCCGGTTGAGGTCGGCGCGCCGGAAGCTGGAGATCGATGGCGGCGCTGCCAGCCGCAAGCGGTCGTTCGGCGATGATCGTCCCGGGTCGCGTCAGGCCGCTTCGAGCTGTCCGGTCCGCGCGAGCCAGCGGTCGACGACGAAGCCGCCGAACGGCAGCACGGCGCCGACGAGGACGGCGAGCGTCACCTGCCAGCTCCAGCCGGCGGGACCGCGGAGGACGAGGACGAGGAGGACGTAGGCGAGAAAGAGCGTCCCGTGCAGCGGGCCCATGATGTCCACGCCGCCCTCGGAGTGCGTGAACGTGAAGTACAGGAGGATGAGAAAGCTCGTCGCCTCGGCGAGGGCGACGTAGCGGAAGGTCTTGATGGAGAACAAGCGGGCGCTCCTGGTTTGCGTGCGGCGGTCCATCGTAATCCGGGCCGCCGCGCCGGGCTGCGCGGGAGGCATCCGGCCCGGCGCGCAGAATCCACAGCGATGATCGTCCTCGGCATCGATCCCGGCACCGCCAACACCGGCTTCGGCGTCGTCGAGCGCCGCGGCAGGCGTCTCGTGGCGCTCGACGGCGGCGTCATCACGACCCGTTCGGAGGCGCCGATGCAGATCCGCCTCGCGAACATCCACCGGCGCGTCGGCGAGCTGCTCGACGAGCACGGCGTGGCCGTCCTGTCCCTGGAGGACATCTACTTCGGGCGCAACGCGTCGAGCGCGTTCGCGGTCGGCCAGGCGCGCGGCGCCGTGATGCTCGCGGCCGGCCAGCGCCGCCTGCCGTGCGTCTCCTACACGCCCCAGCAGGTCAAGCACGCCGTCTGCGGCTCCGGGCGCGCGGCGAAGGACCAGGTCGGCAGGATGGTGCAGGTGCTGCTCGGCCTGGAGAGCGCGCCGCGCCCGGATCATGCCGCCGACGCGCTGGCGATCGCGATCTGCCACGCCAACGGCGCGCCGCATGCGGCCGCCGTCGCCGACGGTCCGGGCGAGGTTCCCGAGCCGGCCGGCACCGAGGCGGACGTCGAGGACATCCGCATCTACCGGAGGCAGGCGTGATCGCGCTGGTCCGCGGCGAGGTGGCGGTGCGGCGGCCCGATCACGTCGTCGTGCTGACGGGCGGCGTCGGCTACCGGCTCGCGGTGTCGGCCGAGACGCTGCGCCAGGTGCCGGCCGTCGGCAAGCACGTCACGCTGCACAGC
>DATMJM010000405.1:0-4752 GCA_035553935.1 Solirubrobacteraceae bacterium | reverse complement strand
TCGTCGCCCTCCGCCCCGCCGGCCTCGCCGTCGTTCGCGACGCCGTCGAGCGTCACCCGCACGCCCTGCAGCGGGCCGATCTTGTCGGCATAGTCGACGGTGTCCACGCCACCGGCCCCGTCCAGCCGGTTGGCGCCCGCGTTGCCCGTCAGCGTGTCGGCGCCCGCGCCGCCCGTCACGTTCTCGGCGATCACGTCGTCACCCTCCGCCCCGCCGGCCTCGCCGTCGTTCGCGACGCCGTCGAGCGTCACCCTGACCGCCTGCCCGGCCAGCGTCTTGTCGGAGTACTCGACCGTGTCGACGCCGCCCGCACCGTCCAGCCGGTTGGCGCCCGCATCGCCCGTCAGCGTGTCCGCACCCGCACCGCCGGTCACGTTCTCGGCGATCACGTCGTCACCCTCCGCCCCGCCGCCGGCACCGTCATTCGCGACGCCGTCGAGCGTCACCCGCACGCCCCCCGCACGGTCGAGATACGTCACCGTGTCGCTGCCCGGACCACCGTCGAGCACATTCGCGCCGCCGTCGCCCGTGATCGTGTCGGCACCGTCGCCGCCCGTGACGCGCGCGAAGCCCGTCGCGCTGTCGGTTCCCGCCGGCGCCAGCGCCGAGCCGCTGAGATTCACCACCACCGCCGTCGCGACCCCCGCGTACGTCAGCTCGTCACCCAAATCGCCGCCGCCGTCGAGCATGTCGCCCTCGTCGGCGCCGCCGAAGACCAGGTCGTCGTCCGCTCCGCCGTTGAGCGTGTCGGCGCCCGTCCCGCCGCGCAGCACGTCATCGTCCCCCTCCCCGTTCACGGTCACCGGCTGCGCGCCGCCGGCAGTGAAGTCGTCGTCGCCGCCGCCGAGGTTCGCGACGACGCTGCCGCTCACGAGACCGCTGTAGAGCACGACGTCGGATCCATCGTCGCCGTTGATGACGATGTCGCTGAGGCCGGTGCACGCGGGCTGCGGCGCGCCGTTGATCGTGACGATCTCTCCGGCCACGGAGATGGTGGTCGTCGGCGGCGGGAGCGCGTTGTCGATCGTGATCGTCATCGTCGCGCCGGGGGCCGGCGCGTTGGACGCGCACACGCCGCTCGCAGCGGCCTGCACGGAGCCCGCCGAGACCAGGACGACCAGCAGGCAGGACACGCTCGCGGCGGTGACCCGCCGCACACCGGCCGCGGTCATCGCCTCACCTCGAAGCGCGGGTCGGCGTCGCCGCGGCCGCTGCCGGGGGAGGACGCGGCGAAGCGCGGCTCGGCCGGCGACGAGGCCCGGCGCCGCACGGGCACGACGGTCACGGCGGGCAGCTCCACGGCCGTCGCCGCGGCGACCGGGTCGTCGTAGCCGACGTGCAGGTGGTCGCGGTGGTGGCCGTCCGTGAAGAAGCCGGGCTCGTCGATCGCCCACGGCGTGCCGATCTCCGTCGGCCGCAGCGACTCGTCGAGCTGCCCGAGCACGAGCGCCAGCTCGCGCGCCGCCGCGTTGGAAGCAGTCACCGGCGCGCCGCCGACGGCGCCGATGTCGACCGCACGCCCGAAGGAGTGGTTGGAGACCGTGCCGTTGACGGTGTAGTACGAGTGGCCCGTCTGCAGGACCGTGACCGAGATCGGCGCGCGCGCGGCCGCCTCGAGCAGCAGCACCGCCAGGCGCACGTCGACGCGCCCGGCCTCGAGGTCGCCGCGGGCGCGCTCGTCGAGCGTGATCGCGGGCTCGGCCAGCACGCGCGCGGCGGCCTTCACGGCCTCGGGATCGGCGACCGGCGTCGCCGCGCCGCCGACCGTCAGCCCGAGCTCGAACGGGGCCACAGACGGCGCCGGCAGCGCCAGCAGCGCACGCGCCTCGTCGAGGCGCTGTGCGTAGCGCCCGCGGTAGGCGGCGAAGGGCCGCTCGATGTCGGCGATCCACTCGCCCCAGGTCGCCGGGTGCTCGCCGTAGGCGGCGTCGCCCGCGGCGCGGCGCGCCTCGCGCACGGCGAGCGCGTGCTCGACGAACCAGCGCAGCTGCAGCTCGGGCCGCGCGAGGTATCCCTCGTACGGGCCGCGATCCCAGATGCCCAGCCGCATCTGGAACAGCCCGACGCTGTCGGCATGGCCGTAGGGAAGGTTGCGCAGCCCCGACTCGACGAGCGCGGCCATCACCGGCAGCTCGCCGGGCAGGCCGGCGTCGCGTGCGCCGGCCGCCAGCCAGTGTGCGACGGCGACGCGCGCGGGGTCGCCCGCGACAGGCGTGTCGGATGCGACCGCGGCGGCGACCTCGAGCAGCGCCTCGTCGGGCTCCTCGGCCTCGGCGGCGGCGTGGCGCGGGTCCGGGACCCACAGCGGCTCGACGGCGGCGGCCGCCGTGGCAGGCAGCGCCGCCAGCGCGGCGAGCAGCGCGAGCAGCACCGGCCGCCTGCTCACGAGACGCCCTTCGGGCCCGCGTACGTCAGCGGCTGATAGGCCGGATGGCGCCCGCCGCTCGACACCGTGAACGTCTCGCGCGGCCGGCGCAGCGGGACGCGCACGATCTGGCCGAGCGGCCGGCTGCAGGCGTCGTCGCTCTGCACGACGGCGAGCTCCTCGCCATCCGGCCGCCATGCGGCCTCGCAGGCGCGCACCGGCAGCGCGGATACCGCCGGAACGCGCAGATCCGCGGCCGGCGTGACGAGCAGCTGGAAGCGCGGCAGCCCGCTGTTGGTGATGAGCGCGACGCTCCCGCCCGATGGCGAGTAGACAGCGCCGATCGCGCCGCGCCCCTTCTGCGACGCATCGGTGACGAGCGCGCCGCGCCAGTGCGCCGGGTTCGTCGAGAACGGCCGCGCGCTGCGGTAGCGCAGGATCCCGAAGCGCCCGGGCCGGCCGCGTCGCACGCCGAACACGAGCAGCTCGCGGCCGCCCCGCCGCCACGAGATCTGTCGCCCGAGGTCCCACGTGCGGTCGGCGGTGCAGCGCGGCGCCAGCCGACCCGCACCGATACGCGCGAAGCACAGGTCGCCGTCGCCGCCGGTCCGGCGCACGAGCGCGACCACTCCGTCCGCGGGAGCGGGAGCGAGCGTCGCGGCGGCGTACTTCGTCTTGCCGTCGTAGACGACGCGGCCGCGATCGGCCAGCCGCGCGGACGCGAGCACCAGCCGATCGCCGACGCGGTAGAGCACGCGCCGCCCGTCGGGCGTCCACGACGGCTCGACGGCCCGGCCCTGCGGCGGCGCGGCCTCGCGCAGCGTGCGGCCGGTCCGGGGGTCGAACACGCGCACGACGCCGCCGGTGTCGAACGCGACGTGCGGCACGCCGGCCGACACGAGCAGCCGCACGTGCTCGCCGGGTCGCGCGAGCACGCCTGGCCGCGGCCGGACGCCGACGAGCGTGCCGAGCGGCGCGGGATCGACCGCGCGGATCACCTTCGGGACGAGCCCGGCAGCGACGACGGCTCCCGCGTAGTCGCTCACGTCGCGGCCCTTGATCGCGGGCACGGCCGACGGCTCGCTCGCGGCGGCCGGCAGGCGGGCCCCCGCCGGCGCCTGTGGCTCACCGCGCCGCGCGGGCCGCACGACGAGCGTCACGGCCGTGCCGGCCGGCACCCGTGCACCGGCAGCCGGCAGCTGGCTGGCGACGCGCGACGTCGCCGCCGAGCCCGCGGGCAGCACGGGGCCGGTGCTGAGCCCGGCGCTCGCGAGCACGGCGGCCGCTTGCGTCGCGGGGCGCCCGGCGAGCGCCGGCACGATCGCCCGCCGCGCGCCGACCGCCACGAGCAGCGAGACGCGCTCGCCGTGCTCGGCGCGCGCGCCGGGAGCGGGGATCTGGTCGAGGATCGTGCCCGCCCGCACGCCGGGAGAGGTGCGCGAGCGCAGCCGCGGGTCCAGCTGCAGGCCGACGCGGCGCAGCGCGCGCTCGGCGGTCGCGGCATCGGGCGCGCCGGTGACGACAGGCACCGTGACGCGGTCGGGCGCCAAGCGCAGGCCGGCGACCGCGGCCGCCGCCACGACCGCGAGCAGCGCGACGAGCCCGACCGGCACGAGCCGCGCCTGCAGGAAGACGATCTGCCGGGTGGCGGCCTGCGACCCGTCCTCGCCGCGCGCGCGCAGCACGACGGTGTGCTGCGTCTCTGCGCGCAGCAGCTGCGGGCGCCGCGAGCGCAGGAGGACATCGGCGCTGTAGCGCTCCCCGGGACCGAGCACGACGACCGGCGCGAGGACGTCGGCGCGCAGCCCCTCGGCGCCGCCGGCCACCGACAGCGCGGCCTGCACGGTCGCGCTGCCGCTGTTGGTCACGACCGCCCGGTAGCGCGCGCGCAGCCGGCCGTGCGCGATCGCCGGCTGCACCTGCAGGTCGAGCGCCGCGTACGGCGCGACCGGCCGTGCGACGGACGCTTGCGCCGCCGCTGGAGGGGCCGGCACGCCACGGTCGACCACGGCCGGCAGCTCCCCGATCCTCGTCATGGCGCGAAGCTAGATCACGGCGCCACGCGTGATGCGCCTGCGAGGCACCTCTGCACGGAAGTCCGGTCGAACGGGACGTCGCGGCCCGTCCCGATACGCGCGGCCAGGCGTGCGGGCTGCGCCGGCGATCGAGCTGCTGAACCGGATCGGCGTCGGTGCCGTATACAACACGTGTCGCCCTCGCCGAGCCCTTCCGGACCGCCTGCGCGCGTCACGGCATCCGTGCGTCTTCGAGCGCGACGTCAACGCGGCGCCCGACGCCTGCGCACGATTCTCCGTCGAGCCGCTGGGTAGGGTGAGGTCCCGATGGCGATCGCGCGCGTGCCCCAGGGTGTCAGCGAGGGCAGAATG
>DATMJM010000404.1:0-3184 GCA_035553935.1 Solirubrobacteraceae bacterium | reverse complement strand
GCCCCAGCGCCGTTCTCGTGTCGGTGACGGCGGCGTCGGCCAGAAACGCAAATTCGATGTCCGGCACGTGGCTAGTCTAGGCCGCCGCCGTCACCGACACGAGAACGGCGCTGGGGCTCGGCCCAAACAACAGGCATGCGTCAGCGGGCGGCGGCGGCGATCTTCGCCCGTCGCCGGCCGTTGCCCCGTCCGACCGCGCTGCTCTCGGCAGTGTCGGCGAAGGTCACGTCGCTCAGCGGGATGAGTGGCTCGCCGCGCAGGACGCGCGCGAGGTACTCGCCGGTCGCCGAGCGCTTCGTCGCGGCGACCCTCTCGGGCGTGCCGGTGACGACTACCTCGCCGCCTCGCTCGCCGCCTTCCGGACCGAGGTCGACGATCCAGTCAGCCGTCTTGATGACGTCGAGGTTGTGCTCGATGACGATGACCGTGTTGCCGGTGTCGACGAGCCGGTGGAGCACCTGCAGCAGCTTCTCGACGTCGGCGAAATGGAGGCCGGTGGTCGGCTCGTCGAGCAGGTAGACGGTCTTGCCCGTCGCGCGCCGCGAGAGCTCCGTCGACAGCTTGACGCGCTGCGCCTCGCCGCCGGAGAGCGTCGTCGCCGGCTGGCCCAGGCGCATGTAGCCAAGCCCGACGTCGACGAGGGTCGCGAGCTTGTTGCGGATCTGCGGCACGGCCGAAAAGAACTCGAGCGCCTCCTCGCAGGTCATCTCGAGCACGTCGGCGATCGAGCGGCCCTTGTAATGGATCTCGAGCGCCTCGCGGTTGTAGCGGGCACCGCCGCAGACCTCGCAGGGCACGTAGACGTCGGGCAGGAACTGCATCTCGATCTTGATGATCCCGTCGCCCTTGCAGTTCTCGCAGCGGCCGCCCTTGACGTTGAAGCTGAAGCGGCCCGGGCCGTAGCCGCGCATGCGCGCTTCCGGCACGCCGGCGAAGAGCTCGCGGATGGGCGTGAACAGGCCGACGTAGGTGGCCGGGTTGGAGCGTGGCGTCCGGCCGATCGGGCTCTGGTCGATCTCGATCACCTTGTCGACCGCCTCGAGGCCCTCGAGCGCGTCGTGCTCGCCCGGCTCGGCGCGGCCGTTGCTGAGCACGCGTGCCAGGCCGCGATAGAGGATCTCCGTCACGAGCGTGCTCTTGCCGCTGCCCGAGACGCCCGTGACGGCGGTCATCGTGCCGAGCGGGAAGCTCACATCGACGTCCTTCAGGTTGTGGGCCCGTGCGCCACGCACTGTCAGCGCGGCACCGTTGCCCTTCCGGCGGCGCGCCGGGATGGGCACCTCGCGCTCGCCGCGCAGGTAGGCGCCGGTGACCGAGGCGGGCTCGTCGAGGACGACCTGCAGCGGCCCGCTCGCGACGACCTCGCCGCCGTGCTCGCCGGCGCCGGGCCCGATGTCGAGCACCCAGTCGGCGGTCCGGATGGTCTCCTCGTCGTGCTCGACGACGATCAGCGTGTTGCCCAGGTCGCGCAGCCGGACGAGGGTCGCGATCAGCTTGGCGTTGTCCTTCTGGTGGAGCCCGATCGTCGGCTCGTCGAGGATGTAGAGCACGCCCATCAGTGACGAGCCGATCTGCGTCGCCAGGCGGATGCGCTGTGCCTCGCCACCACTCAGCGTCGACGAAGTCCGGTCGATGGTCAGGTAATCCAGGCCGACGTCGACGAGGAAGCCGAGCCGGGCGGTGATCTCCTTCAGCACCTGCCGGCCGATCTGGCGCTCGCGGTCGGTCAGGCGGGTGGGCAGCTCGCGCGCCCAGCCGAGGGCGTTCGAGACAGACATGGCGCTGACCTGCGCGATGTTCAGCCCATCGACGGTCACGCCGAGCGCCTCCGGCTTCAGCCGCGCGCCGCCACACGTCGGGCACGGCCGGGCGACCATGAACTTCTCGAGTTCGCTCTTGACCCACTCCGAGTCCGTCTCGCGGTAGCGCCGCTCGAGGTTGGGCAGCAGGCCCTCGAAGGTCGCGTCGTAGTAGTTGGTATGGCCGTGGTGGCGATAGCCGATGCGGACCTTCTCGCCGCGCGGCGTGCGGAGGAGATAGTCGATGTGCTCGGGCGCGAGCTCGGCCACCGGTACGTCTGTCCGGAAGCCGCGCCGCTTGGCAATGCCCTGCACGATGCGCCCGTACCAGGAATCGGTCATCGGCATGCGCGACCAGGGCACCAGCGCACCGGCAGCGATCGACAGCTTGCGGTTGAGCACGCGGTCCTGGTCGAACTCCATCCGTACGCCGAGGCCGGTGCAGGCCGGGCACGCGCCGTGGGGCGAGTTGAACGAGAAGGAGCGCGGCTCGAGCTCGTCGAGCGTGGTGCCGTCGAAGGGGCACGAGTAGCGCTCGCTATAGCGCTGCTCGTCGAAGCTGCCGGCGTCAGCCGGCGCGACGACCATCACGCCCTCGCCCAGCCGGAGCGCTGTCTCGACCGAGTCGGCGAAGCGGGCCACCTCCGGGTTCGGGTTGTCCGCGCCGTATGGTCGGCCGTCGTCGTCGGCCTGGCGGACGACGAGCCGGTCGACGACGACCTCGATGGTGTGGCGCTTGTACTTATCGAGCGCCGGTGCCTCGTCGAGGTCGAGCAGCTCGCCGTCGACGCGGACGCGCACGAAGCCCTGCCGGCGAGCGGCCTCGAAGACACGCTCGCCCTCCGTCTTGCGGTCGCGCACGAGCGGGCCAAGGACGAGGATGCGCGCGCCATCGGGCAGCGCCAGGATGCGGTCGACGATCTGCTGCACGCTCTGGCGGGTGATCTCGCGACCGCAGACCGGGCAGTGCGGGTGGCCGATGCGGGCGAAGAGCAGGCGCAGGTGATCGTAGATCTCGGTCACCGTGCCGACCGTCGAGCGCGGGTTTCGGCTGGCGCCCTTCTGGTCGATCGAGATGGCCGGCGACAGGCCGTCGATCTGGTCGACGTCGGGCTTCTCCATCTGGCCGAGGAACTGGCGCGCGTAGGCGGACAGGCTCTCGACGTAGCGGCGCTGGCCCTCGGCGTAGATGGTGTCGAAGGCAAGGCTGCTCTTGCCGCTGCCGGACAGGCCGGTGATGACGATCAGCCGGTCGCGCGGCAGCTCGACGGTGATGTTCTTGAGGTTGTGCTCGCGCGCGCCACGAACTACAAGCAGATCCTGGGTCATCCGAGCTCCGGCGGGCACACGGCCATTATAGAACAGATGGTCGATATGGATACGGG
>DATMJM010000403.1:0-5822 GCA_035553935.1 Solirubrobacteraceae bacterium | reverse complement strand
GTATAGCCATGGCTTCAGCGCGATCGTCCGCGTCTCGCCGGGCAGCGCGCGCAGCGCCTTGAGCATCGTGTTCTGCAGAGCGTCGGCGGCGTCGTGGCTGTTGCCGACGATCGAGTGGCAGTAGGAGTTCAGTGCCTGGTGATGGCGCTCGAAGATGACCGCGAACGCCGGCTGGCTGCCCTTCGCCGCCCAGCGCGCCAGGCGCTCGTCCGACAGCGCCCGCAAGGCCACGGCGGGCGGCGAGACAGGTGCGGCCGGTGAGGCGGTCAGCGCTTTCATACACGTCCTATCGGCAACGCCGGGGGATCCCGAGAGTAAGGCGACACCACGAACCGACGGGACCCGCTCATACAAGCGTCCAGTTCTGCCGACAGCCCTTACGTAGCGCCAGACCCCGCGTTGCAGCATCGACGGCCCACTCGGGCAGTCGCCAACCCCGCCGTAAGGAGCCACCTCCGTGTCATCTCATCTTCGTATCGGTGCCTGCGCACTGATCGCCAGCGGTGCGCTGGCGCTCCCCGCGGGCGCCAACGCCGCCGACATCCAGACCGCCGTCAGCGCGGTGCAGGCGCACACCGATCGCGCCGACGCGGCGCTTGACCGCGCCATCTCGCTGTTCGGCAAGAACAGCGACCGCAAGGCACGCGAGGCCTTCGCGACCAGCCGCAAGGAGATGGGGCTGGCCACGGTCGCCGCAGCCAAGGCGCGCCGCCAGGCCGATACACCGGACGAGAACGCGCAGGCCGCGCTCGCGCAGGCGCTCGTTGGGGCCGAGTTGGGCGAGAACATCGAGAAGCTCATCCGGGCGCTGCTGCCCGCCGACGGCGCCGACGAAAGCAAGATCGCCGCCGCCGCGCGCGCCGACACGCACGGACGCGAGAAGGCGATCGCGATCCTCACCGCGCTGATGGGGCAGGTGCCCGAGCAGGCCAAGTTCGGGATCGCCCGCGCGATCGCCGCGCTCTCCCAGAACCGCGACGACGAAACGCAGGCCACCGCCAGGGCGCTGGTCAGCAAGCACGTCTCGACGGCCAACAAGCGCCGCATGGTCCAGGCCATCGACGCAAGCGTCGACGGTCAGGCCACGGCGTCGGCCACGCTCGCCGCGCTGATCGCCAATCCCAACATGCCCGCGCAGAGCAAGCCGGGCCTGCAGATCGCCTATGACGCCATCACCGGCGAGCACGGCTCGGTCGCCGACATCCTCAGCCGCCTGTCGCCGCGGATGCCCGCGTTCGTGCGCACGCTCGTCGAGAAGATCATCACGCAGGCGCGCACCGACGCCCAGGGCATGCGCGAAAACCACCCCACCGGCCCGCCCGCCGGCACCCCCGGCGGACCGACCGCCGGTCCCGGCGGCGGCCCCGGCGCCACGATCCCCGCCGGCCCGCTCGCCGGCAGCCAGTTCGGGCCGCCCAGCGCCTAACACCCACAACCGCTCACAACGCATCCCAAGGGGGCCGGGCACACACCCGGCCCCCTGCGGTTGATGAACGCTTTGCCGTCCGGCTACCGCGACGAAATCCTCCGCCGCGCGGGTGGTTCTACGCTGAAAGCGGCAACCACGACAAGACGATCGACGCCGACCGCACCCCAGCCCGACGAGCCTGCCGATAGCCGGTCCTCCAGCGGCGACGAAACGGAGGCGCGACGCGATTTGGCCGGCGCTGACGGCTGATCGCGCAGACAACGCCTATCGAGACGTTTGGGTTGGATGTCTCGCGAGGTCTGATCGGCGCTGAGGCGGATGAGTGGCCAGGTTTCGCGCTGGTGAGGGCGCGGGCGCGCTTGCGCACGTCTTGTGCGCCCGACGCGGCCCGTCATGGGCTCGGGCGTCGGGCGCAAAGGGTGTTAGTTCTCGAAGGCGACGGCCTCGACTCCGTACTTTGGTGCGGCGGCCATCGTGCGCGCGATCTCGTCCTCGTCGACCGGGGGCGCCGGCCCGTCGTCGGTGGCCGGGCGTCCGGAATCGCGGAAGAAGCCCTCCATCCCGGCGGGCGTGAAGCCGACGAGCACGCGGCTGGGAGTATCTGCCGTGTTGCGGAAGTTGTGGACGGTGCCGCGTGGGGCGTAGGCGTATCCGCCAGGCCCGAGCGCGTGCACCTCGTCGCCGATGCGGATCTCGAATGTGCCGTCGAGGACGTACCAGAACTCGTCCTCGCGGGTGTGGATGTGCGGCGGGGGCCCGCCGCCGGGGGCGGTGAGGTTCTCGAGGAGCACGAGGGTTCCGCCGGTGCTCTCGCCGGTCGCCTTGAGCGTCATCGTGTCGCCGACGATCCAGATCCGTTCGCCTTCGCCCGCGGCGATCGAGTGGCCGCTGCTGGTGGGGGTGTAGGTGGTGTTCATGGCGTGATCGTCTACGCGACTGCTCATCAGCGCAACTGCATTTGCTTCTATGACTAGTAGAGTCGCTTCATGTCGCTGGGTGATGTTCAGCGCCTCCGGGCGTTCGTGCTGGTGCTCGACCTCGGGTCTATCTCAGCGGCGGCGAGCGTCCTGGGCTACACGCAGTCAGCGGTCTCACAGCAGCTGGCGGCGCTTGAGCGCGAGGTGGGGACGCCGCTGGTCGATCGCTCGCAGCGTCCTCTGCACGCCACCCGCGCCGGCGCGAACTTGCGCCCGCACGTCGAGCGCGTGCTCGCCGCCCTGTCTGGTGCCGAGGCCGCCGTCGGCGATCTGCGTGGCGGCACGTCGCGGCTGCGTCTGGCCGCGTTTCCCAGCGCCCTGTCGTCGTTCGTGCCGGCGGCGGTACGGGACCTGCGCCGGGCGCATCCGCAGCTCGTCGTCCAGGTCCTTCAACTCGAGACGTACGAGGCGATCGAGGGCGTCCGCGGCGGCGACGCCGACCTCGCGGTCGTGCACCACATGCCGGGGGTGGCGGTGCCCGAGACAGCCGGGCTGCAGCGCCGCCGTCTGCTCGTCGATCACCTCCACGTGGTGCTGCCACAGGGCCACCGCCTCGCCCGGCGCGATGCCGTGAGCGTCACCGACCTCGACGCTGAGCCACTGATTCTGCCGCGCCGCGACACACCCGCCGGGCGGTTTCGGTCGTTGGTGGAGCACCTGTGCGCCCAGGCCGGCTTCGCGCCACGCGTGATCTACGAGCTCGATGACCTGCCAGCCGCCCAGGCGTTCGTCGCTGCCGGCATCGCCATCGTGCCCATGCACGGGCTGACCCTCGCCACCCTGCCACCCGGCGCGACGACCCGTCCACTCGTCGAGCGACCCGCCGGCAGCCGCACGGTCGAAGTGCTGACCCCCGCCGCCGCGCGCACGGCGATCGCCGACGACCTCCTCGATCGCCTGGCCCACGCCGCCAGCGCATACGCCGCGCCACCGCTGAGGGCCGCTCAACCAAGCCACAGTGCTCCTCTTGAAGCGATCGAGTAACGACTCGTCGCCCGCCCGCGGCGGCTCCCCAGGCGGCGTGGCCTGGCTCGATCTGCCAGCTCGGCAGCGGCTAGGGGAGCCCGTCGCGCCATCCGTGCCGTGCACGAGACCGATCGCGGCTCCTGCCCTACGTCGACGTCGGCCAGCGGTGCGACGTCGGAATGTCCCACTGCCAAACCTTCATCGGGGATGCGCGCGGCGAATGGTGCTCCTGGTTTTCGCGCGGGAGGTTCACGGCTCTGGCGCCGCGGGCGCTGGCCGCTTTCGAGCACCTCCGGCGCTCGGTCGACTGCTGAGGTCGGAGCGCTTTCAGCTGCCGAGGGCGCAGGAGAGGAGGGTGCGGCGGCTGCGCGTGGCGGTCTTGGCGAAGATCGACTTGAGGTGGTCCTGCACGGTGTTCTCGGAGAGGAACATGCGTTGTGCGACCTGGCGGGTGTCGAGCCCTGCGACGAGGTGATCGACGAGTTCCCGTTCTCGTTGGCTGAGGCCGTGTGCCCTGCAGAAGACGTCGGCTCGCTCAGCGCCCGTGCTCTTCTCCAGCGTCACGGCGATGTCTTGCTCGCGCGGCGAACCGGGGCCTTCCAGGCGGGCTGCGCGTACGGTCATCCAAAAGCCGTCTGAGACGTGGACGCGCGCTGTGGGTGGGTTGCTGTCGACCCCGTCTTCGATCGCCAGCAGCTGTGCGGCCACGTTGTACGCAGCCGCCGGGATCGGTTGTCGGTCCTCTGTCGGCGGAACGAGCGCTCGCAGGTATTCCTGCGCCTGCGGAGTCTGGCTGCGGACCCGAAGGTCGGGCGACAACAACAACACGACGGGACCGACGCGGACGTGGTCGCTGGAGGTCCGGACAACGAACGTGTTCGCCTGGCAGCGACGTAGGGCCAGCGTCAACGGATCCACCAAATCGGACAGAAAGGCAGCGTCCGTCGTTGTGAAGGGGCCCGCTGGGTTGCACCTCCACAGCTCAAGGAACGCCCAACAGCCGAAGCGGTCCTGAAAGACGACCGAGGCGACATCGTTGACGCCGTAGCGGACGAGCAGGTCGCGCCAGACGACGCTTCGCGCGAGGTCGCCCGCGGTCGCTTCGGCAAGCAGCGCAACCGCGGCGCCGTCGAGCGCCGTCCACCGGTTGACGCGGGTGCCGTACTTCAAGCGGATCTGGTCGGGCAGCTCGCCCATCCACGGGACATCGGCGACCGGAGCTGCGCCGACGGCGGTCACGGGATCCGTAAGCAGCCAGGCATGCGCGTCGAATGCGACCACCCCGCGCAACTCCTCGACGACCTGCCGGCGCAAGGACCTTGCGTCCAGGCCGAGGTCACACAAGCGCTCGATGCGCCGGCGCGAGCGCAGGAGGATGCCCGTGTCCACCATGGTCGTACCGTACGCGTCGGCCAGCCGCCGGACGCGATTTCGCCGATGCGTCCTATCCCACCAACCTGGGATAGATGACACAGCCGGGCGCGCCTACGGTCGATCTGACAGAACCCTCGACCCTCGGGAGCCAGCATGACGACACTGCATATCGAGCACGCGATCAGCGACTTCGGCGTCTGGAGCGCGGCCTTTGAGCGCTTCGCCGACGTGCGCACGAAGTTCGGCGTTCGCGCGCAGCGCGTCCAGCACCCGGTTGACGATCCCAACTACGTCGTGATCGATCTCGACTTCGACTCACCCGACGACGCCAGCCGCTTCCTCGGCTTCCTGCAGACCGAAGTCTGGGCGAGCGCCGAGAACGCACCCGCCCTCGTCGGCACACCCCATACCAAGATCCTTCAGGCACCAGCGCCGCGATAGCCCGCCGCTTGGGGTCTGGCGGCCGTCGCATTCGCCAGTCGACCGACGAAGCCCGGCCAGCTCGATCGATGCCCGTCAACGCGTCCCGCAGCCGACGGCTGCGGGACGGGCGGCGGACGACGTCCGGGAGGCGGAGTGTCCCGGCTCGTTGGCCTGCCCAGGGCGCCCGTTCAGCCTCGATCCACCGGCGTGTCGGACTAGTCTGTCCGGCGTGTAGCGAAGAATGACCTCCTGAGCAGGGCTTTTCAGCGACTGTGACGGCAGTCGGGGCCCGCGCAGGAGGTCACCTTCATGGTGCACGATGACGGGCCGGTCGGACTGGACTGTGTCGCGGTGGCCTTCGATGATGAGCGGGCGGTCGCCGACGCAGGAGTTGTGCTCGCCGCGACGCTCGCGCAGCGCCTCGGATCGAGGCGCTCGTCGACACCGCCGTCTGTCTGGGTGACCGGCCGGGGGGCGGCGAATCCAGGGGCGAAGGTCATGACGTTGGTGTCGGCGATGGCGTTGGGCGCGGACTGCATCGATGACTGCGACATCTTGCGCGCCGGCAGGACCGGTCAGGTTCTCGGCCACCCGGTCGTCGCGCCGTCGACGCTGGGGACGTTACTGCGCGCATTCACCTTCGGGCACGTCCG
>DATMJM010000402.1:0-2271 GCA_035553935.1 Solirubrobacteraceae bacterium | reverse complement strand
GTCGAGGACGCCGTCGTGTAGGCGCTCGCAGCGCTCGCGGGGGAGGCCGTGCACGCGTCGACGTTGTCGTTGCCCGCCGAGACCGCGACGAACACGCCGGCCGCTACGAGGTTGTTGACCGCGGTGTTGACGGACGTCAGGGCGCCGCCGCCGAGCGACATGTTCGCGACCGCGGGCTTGATGTGCTTGGCCTTCACCCAGTCGACGCCCTCGATGACGTCGGCCCACGTGCCGTTCTTGCTGCAGTCGCCGCCGAGCACCTTGACGCCGCGCAGGTAGACGTTCTTGGCGACGCCGAACGTGCGCGCGCCGACCGTGCCCGCGACGTGCGTACCGTGACCGTTGCAGTCCGCCGGGCCGCCCGACGTGGCGTTGTAGATGTTCATCGCCCGCCCGCCGAATTGGGTGTGGTCGGCCTGCAGGCCCGTGTCGAGGATGTAGGCGCGCACCGTGCTGCCGTCCTTGGTGTACGAGTAGGTCTTCGACAGCGGCAGCGGGCGCTGGTCGATGCGATCGAGGCCCCACGGGTCGCCGGCGGCGTCCATGTACTGCGTGGCGGTCGCGGAGACCTCGGCATCCTGCTCGATGAGCTCGACGTGCGGGTTGTGGCGCAGCGCGTTGAGCTGGCCGGCGTTGAGCTGCGCGGCGAAGCCGTTGAGCGCGGACGTGTAGACGTGCCTCGGACTGGCCTGCACGGCCCGGGCGACGCCGCGCGGGTCCTCGTCCTGCTTGACGGTGACGATGTAGTGGCCGGGGATCGGCTTGGCGCTCGCGGCCGCAGCGAGGGCGGCGAGCAGCAGCGCCAGCGCGAGCACCAGCGCCGAGAGGACACGTGCCGCAGGTTGCGCGAGCGGCGCGCGAGGAGCATGGGCATTCATGCGAGTTCTCCTGGGTCTTCGGACGCCCCGATGGCGAGCCGATCGCTCGTCATGAGCGCCGCGCGCGGCGGGTGATACGCGGCCGCTGCCGTTGGGTGACGAGCCTCACACTCATCCCGCGGCGCGCGCCGGCGGTCGCCCTGCTTCCATCGC
Organism: Solirubrobacteraceae bacterium; assembly: GCA_035553935.1. GTDB lineage: Bacteria > Actinomycetota > Thermoleophilia > Solirubrobacterales > Solirubrobacteraceae > CADCVQ01. Next base: position 1,240 of record DATMJM010000402.1, on the reverse strand, counting down.
GCGCAGTGCCGACCAGAAGGTCGCACTGCCCGTCGCCGGGATCGCATCGGGGTTCGACAGGCTCAACGGAATCGAGGTCGCACACCTGCCCGACCGCCTCATGGAGGCCTGCCCCGGGCGATGGCGCCGGCGGCGCGAACGCGGCGCAGGCGCGGGCGCACTTCGAGGCCCTCGAACGCAGCGCCGCACAGCTCCCGCGGCTCGTGGGCAAGCTGCGGGTCGAGCGCCGTTCGCCGTCAGGTCGGGCGGCGGATCGCTACGCGCGCACCGCCTGCGCGAATCCCATCCGTCCGTCGGGGTCCACGCGTCGCTTGATCTCTCGCAGTCGGGGCCGGTTCGCGCCCCAGTACTCGCGCGCGAAGTCCTCCAGCGCCGCGTCGGCGTAGTTCGCGTACGCACCGCGCCCCCCGGCACGCGCCAACGTTGCTCGCGTGCCGCTGACCCAGCGTCGTGCCTCCGCGCTCGCCCGCGTCGCGTGGTAGCTCAGCACCTGCGCCGATGCCAGCGCGTCGCGGTGCACGAACGCCGTCGCGTCCGGATCGACGGCGTTGATGGCACCGCCGTATGCGTCCAGGATCACCGTCCCGGAGCCCCGCCGCCGTGCGACACGTGCCAGCAGCGCCCGTCGGCCCGCCCCATCGAGTCGCGAGACCAGGTAGATCGACGACGCCGCGAAGGCCGCCCGCGGCAGGCCTCCTCCCGGGCGCGTGCCCCGCGTATGGCATGCCGCCAACGGCCCGTCGAGGCACCCCGCCCAGCGCCGCGCGAGCCCGAGCAGCCCAGCCGTGCCGGTACTCAGCCGCGCCCCGTCGATCTGCGCGATCGGTGCCAGCAGGCGCCGCAGCTCGGCTTCCGCGCCGAAGTGCTGCGCGATGACAGTCAGCCGCGGCGGATCGCCGGCCGACAGCGTCAAGACAGACGTCAGCGCACGTGGCGCGCGTGGCGCCAGGCGCTGCCAGCGCGCCAGCGCCTCGTCGGCGTGGACCCACGGGACGGTCATCAACGCCCACGCGGCATGCGACACCCGATGCACGCGAAACCGCAGCGACGTCACGACGCCGAAGCTCCCGCCGCCGCCGCGGAGCGCCCAGAACAAGTCCTCATCCGAGCGCGCGCCGACGCGCCGGCGCCGTCCGTCAGGCGTCACGATCGTGGCGGCGACCAGCCGGTCGCACGTCAGCCCGAGGCGCCGCGCCGACAGGCCCATCCCCCCGCCGAGCGTGATCCCGCCGATCCCGAC
>DATMJM010000401.1:0-5555 GCA_035553935.1 Solirubrobacteraceae bacterium | reverse complement strand
CGCGGTCAACGCGATCCACCTCTATCCCGATCTGGACGAGGTGACCGCCGCCTGGGTGCGCGCACTCAAGCCGGGCGGTCGCGTGTTCATCAATTCCGGCAACCTGCGCAACCCGAGCGCGCGGCCGGAGGAGTGGATCCTCGACGAGACGGTATGGGTCATCAACGACCTCGCGGAGAGCCTCGTGCGCAGCGATCCCGCCTATGCCGACTACCGGCCGGTGCTCGACGACCGTGAGCGGTTGCGCGCGCACCATGCCCACCGCGACCGCGTCTTCATGCAGCCGCGGCCGCTCGAGTACTACACCGAAGCGCTCACCCGCAGCGGGCTCGCCGTCACCGACGTCAGCCAGGCGACGATCGTCGCCAACGTCGACGAGTGGTTCGAGTTGATGACGGCCTACCACGAGTCCGTCCTGGGATGGGTCGGCGGGACCAAGCGCATCGAGGGCGAGGAGCCCTCGCCGGAGGCGGTGCAGGACCGGCTGCGGATCATGCGCCACGCGATCGACACGATCTTCGGCGGCCGGGACTCGTTCAAGGCCTGCTGGACGTACATCACCGCCGTGAAGCCGAGCTGAGGAGCGCCGGCCGGTGGGACGCGCGCCGGCGGCGCGCTTGACGGACGTCGCCGGCCGACGTAGTGTCGGTCGCAGAGCGAGACCGTTCGGTATCGCCGTCCTCCCTCAGCAGTGCAGACCGCGCACTCCACCCAATACGAGCGGGTCGCCGCCAAGCTCGCAGCGGGAAGGTGCGTCATCCTCGACGGCGCAACGGCCACCGAGCTGCCCCACCTCAGCGACGCCGAGCACGCGGTCGACGAGCGGCTGTGGGGCACCCGTGCGCTCGTCGAGGATTCCGACGCCGTCCTGGACGTCCACCGCAGCTACGTCGATGCCGGGTGCGACGTCGTCTCCACGAACACGTGGGGTCTGCCGAGCGCGCTGCTCGACGGCGTCACGCCCGTCTGGAACTCGGCGCCCGTGCACTGGATGGACCTCGCGCGGCGCGGCCTGCGCCTCGCGCGCCAGGCGGTGCACGACGGCGGACGCGAGGACGAATGCGCGGTCGCGTTCTCGATCAACGGCGACGTCGACTCCGGCGACGACAGCACGGTGCAGCTCCTCGCGCGCCTGTTCGGCGACGAGGCGCCCGACCTCATCCTGCTCGAGACCCTGACGGTCGTGCGGCCATCGCTGCTGAGGACCGTGCAGCGGCTGCTCGACACCGGGCTTCCCGTGTGGCTGTCCTTTCGCCGCTGCCGGCACGGCCTGTGCAGCGTCTACGGCCAGCACTGGGGCGGCCCCGAGGGCGACGCCTTCGGCCGCGCCGCGGCGCGGTTCGAGCAGATGGGCGTCGCCGCGCTGATGATCAACTGCATCCCGCCCGACCACGTCGACGGGATGCTGTCGTACCTGCGCGACTTCACCGACCTGCCGCTGGGCGTGTACCCCAACCTCGGCTACTACACCGATCAGGGCTGGCGCTTCGAACCCGGCGTCGGCAGCGCCGAGTACGCGGCGATGGCGCTGCGCTGGCGCAAGGAAGGCGCCCAGATCGTCGGCGGCTGCTGCGGAGTGGGCCCCGACCACGTGGCGGCGGCGCGTGAGCGTCTCGAGGACACGCCGGTCGGCGATCGACGGCCGGCCGGTCCGCCGCCGCTTCCGGCCAGCGTCGGGCACCGCGGCGGCTCCCCGCCGGCGCCCGCGTGGGCCGACCGGCGCGGGCGCCCGTTGCGCCCACTCACGTTTCCCGACCTGACCGTCGATCCGGGCGTCGTAGCGCCGTCGAGCGGCAGCCTGATGGTGTGGCGCCACCTCTACGACGAGCGCATCGGCGCCCATCAGCGCTGCCTCGACATCGGCTGCGGAAGCGGCCTGCTCGGCATCCAGCTGGCGCTCAACGGCGCGTCGCACGTGCGTGCGATCGACATCGACGAGCGCGCCGTGCGCAACACCGAGACCAACGCGCACCGCAACGGCGTCGGCGACCGCATGACAGCGGCCCGGATGGACATCTTCCCGTGGGTGCCGGAGGAGCGCTACGAGGTGATCGTGGCGTGCCTCGAGCAGACCCCGGTCGATCCCGAGCAGCGCCTCGCAGGCCACCGTCCGGTCGACTACTGGGGACGGGCGCCGCTCGACCCGGTCCTGTCGAAGCTCGCGGACGCACTCGCGCCCGAAGGGGCGGCGTACGTCATGCAGCTGTCGATCCTCTCCCAGCAGCGCACCGCCGAGCTGCTCGCGGCCGCCGGCCTCGTCGTGCACGTCGTCGACTACGAGGTGTTCCCCTTCGGCGCCGACCTCGCCGAGCACAGCGCGCAGATCGCGATGGTCGAGGCGCTCAGCGACGCGGCGCATCTGCGCATAGGCGACCGTGACCTGCTCGTCGCCTACCTTCTCGAGATCCGCCACCGCACGCCGGGCGCCTTGTGATCTCCCAGGACCTCCAGCGAAGGCTGGCGGCACACGAGCGGGTGCGCCGGGCGATCGAGGCACTGGCCCAGCTCGGGCCGGCCAGCCAGGTCATCGACTCGGGCGCGGCAGAGGCGGCACGCGCGGCGGACCTCGACCGCGTGGTGCTGAGCCGGATCGAGGACGGCGCCCTCGTCATCGCGCGGGCGCACCCGCCGGCCGAGGGTGCCGGCGGCAGGCCCGACCAGCGGCGCGACGTCCCGCTGCGCCTCACGTATCCGCTGCTCGAGTGCGAGCTGCTGCGTCGTCGCGAGGCGCGCGTCGTCACCGACATCGATCACTCCCAGCCGAGCCGCTACGCGTTCCTCACGACGTTCGGCTGGCGCTCCTACGTCGCCGCGCCGATCGTCGTCGACGGCGCCGTCGTCGGCTTTCTGCACGGTGATCGCGCCGCGTCGCGCTCGCCGGCGCTGGACCGGATCGACGCCGACGCGCTCGAGCACTTCGCGGCCGGCTTCGCGCTCGTCTACGAGCGTGCCGTGCTGCGCCGGCGCCTGCGCGATCAACGGCGCGAGATCCGCCGCATCGCCTCCTGGGCCGAGGCGCGCACGGGCGAGCTCGGTGACGACGTGATCGGCCTGTCGCCGGATCCTCCCGAGGCCGACGAGCGGCGCGCGAAGGCGCCCGAGATCCTCACCGAGGAGGGCATCGCCACGCAGCTGACGACGCGCGAGATCGACGTCCTGCAGCTCATGGCCAAGGGCAAGACCAACAGCGACATCGCGCGAGCGCTGTTCGTCTCGGAGGGCACGGTGAAGTTCCACGTCAAGAACATCCTGCGCAAGATGCAGGCGTCCAACCGCGCCGACGCCAGCGCGCGCTACCTGCGCCTGACGCTCCACGAGCGCCCGAAGGACGCGACTCCCACCGTTCGGTAGGGCAAGACCTCCCCCACGGGAGGTGTGCGCTGCGACAAGCCGCAGCATGCTCCGGCAATGCCCATCACGGTCGTCGGATCGATCGCCTTCGACACGGTCCAGACGCCGTTCGGACGGCGCGAGCGGATGGTCGGCGGCGCCGCGACGCACTTCGCGCTCGCGGCCTCGTTCTTCGACACGGTGCATGTCGTCGGCCCCGTCGGCGACGACTTCGACGCGGCGGCGCACGCGCTGCTGTCGACCCGCGAGATCAACACCGACGATGTCGAGCACGTCGCCGGCGGCAAGAGCTTCTTCTGGGCGGGGGCCTACGGCTGGGACCTCAACTCGCGCGAGACGCTCGACACGCAGCTCGGCGTCTTCGAGAGCTTCCAGCCGAAGCTGAGCGCCGCCTCGCGAGACGTTGACGTGCTGTTCCTGGCGAACATCCAGCCGTCGCTGCAGCGCGACGTGCTCGACCAATGCGACGGCGCGCGCTTCGTCGCGCTGGACTCGATGAACCTCTGGATCGACGCCGCGCGCGACGACCTCCTCGACGTCATCAGCCGCGTCGACTGCCTGGTCCTCAACGATGCCGAGCTGCGCCAGCTCACGCGCAAGCCGAGCCTCGTAGCGGCGGCCCGCGAGGCGCTGTCGTGGGGTCCGTCGACCGTCGTCGCCAAGCAGGGCGAGTACGGCGCTGCGCTGCTGACCGCCGACAGCTTCTTCTCGCTTCCGGCCTATCCGCTGGAGACCGTGATCGACCCGACCGGCGCGGGCGACACGTTCGCGGGCGGGTTCCTCGGGTTCCTCGCCCGCCACCTCGACGAGGCCGGCGACGACGAGACGCTGCGCCGGGCGATGGCCCACGGCACCGCGCTCGCGTCGTTCAACGTCGAGGAGTTCGGGACCGATCGTGTCGTTCGGCTGTCCGCCGACGAGCTGCACGGCCGCGTCGCCGACCTGCACCGCATGACGCGCTTCGAACACGACGGTCAACCCGCGATCCCAGTCAGGAGCGCCAGCCGATGAGCGAGTACCTGTTCACGTCGGAGTCGGTGACCGAGGGTCATCCTGACAAGGTTGCCGACCAGATCTCTGATGGTGTGTTGGATGCCGTGATGCGGGATGATCCGGCGGGCCGTGTGGCGTGTGAGACGTTGGTCAACACGGGGTTGGTGGTGGTCTCGGGGGAGATCTCGACGCAGACGTATGTCGATATCCAGGCGGTTGTGCGCGAGACGATCCGGAGGATCGGTTATGTCGACGCGGATCTGGGGTTCTCGGCGGATTCGTGTGCGGTGCTAAACGCGATCGACAAGCAGTCGCCGGATATCGCGCAGGGTGTCGATCGGTCGTATGAGACGCAGAGCGATCGGGCCGATGGCGATGAGTTGGATGTCGCGGGGGCGGGCGATCAGGGGATGATGTTCGGCTACGCGACGAATGAGACGGCGGAGTTGATGCCGCTGCCGATTTCGCTGGCGCACCGGTTGGCCAAGCGGCTGGCGGATGTGCGTCATGACGGCACGCTTGGGTATCTGCGTCCGGATGGCAAGACGCAGGTGTCGGTGCGTTATGCCGATGGCGTGCCGGTGGCGGTGGAGAAGCTGTTGATCTCGACGCAGCACGGCGAGAGCGTGGCGCGCGAGCAGATCGTCGACGATCTGTGGGAGCACGTCGTCGTGCCGGTCTTGCCGGCGGGGATGTATGACGTCGATGCGTTGCGTCGTGATTTTCTGGTCAATCCGACGGGGCGGTTTGTGATCGGTGGTCCGGTCGGTGATTGCGGGTTGACGGGGCGCAAGATCATCGTCGATACGTATGGTGGGATGGCGCGTCATGGCGGCGGCGCGTTTTCGGGCAAGGATCCGTCGAAGGTCGATCGGTCGGCGGCGTATGCGGCGCGTTGGGTGGCGAAGAACATCGTTGCGGCGGGGTTGGCGGACCGCTGTGAGGTGCAGGTGGCGTACGCGATCGGTGTTGCGCATCCGGTGTCGGTGATGGTCGAGACGTTCGGTACCGAGAAGATCGGTCGTGAGCTGATCGCGGCGTTGATCGACGAGCATTTCGACCTGCGCCCGGGAGCGTTTCGCCAGGCGCTGGACCTGCACCGCCCGATCTATCAGCAGACGGCGGCCTACGGGCACTTCGGCCGCAGCGACAACCCGGACTTCACGTGGGAGCAGACCGGCAAGGCCGACATCCTGCGCGAGGCAGCCGGC
>DATMJM010000400.1:0-4493 GCA_035553935.1 Solirubrobacteraceae bacterium | reverse complement strand
CCGACGTCACGCGCAAGGCTCCCTTCCTCGTGGACCCGATCGTCATCGAGGCGCCGGCGGGCGACGCGCCGCAGCCCGCGTCCGATCGCACGGCCGACGCGATCGGCTGGGCGCACAACGAGACGTCGACGGGAGTCATGGTGCCCGTCACCCGCCCGCAGGACGCAGGCGACGCGCTCGTCCTGATCGACGCGACCTCCGGTGCCGGCGGCCTGCCGCTGGATCCCTCGCAGGCCGACGCCTACTACTTCGCGCCGCAGAAGAGCTTCGCCTCCGACGGTGGGCTGTGGCTCGCGCTGCTGAGTCCCGCGGCGATCGAGCGCATCGAGCAGATCGCCGCGACCGACCGCTGGATCCCCGACTTCCTGAGCCTCTCGACGGCGCTCGCGAACTCGCGCCAGGACCAGACGCTCAACACGCCCGCGCTCGCGACGCTCGTGCTCCTCGCCGAGCAGCTGGACTGGATGCTCGCCAGCGGCGGCCTCGACTGGTGCGTCGAGCGCGCGACGCGGTCGTCGAACCACCTCTACGGGTGGGCCGAGCGATCCGCGTACGCGACGCCGTTCGTCGCCGATCCCGCGAAGCGCTCGCTCGTCGTCGGCACGATCGACTTCGAGGGCGGCGTCGATGGCGCGCGCGTCGCGGCCACGCTGCGCGCGAACGGGATCGTGGACGTCGAGCCGTACCGCAAGCTGGGCCGCAACCAGCTGCGGGTGGCGATGTTCCCGGCGATCGAGCCGGCCGACGTCCAGGCGCTGACCGCCTGCATCGACTGGGTGGTCGAGCGGACGGAGGCAACGTGATGGCCGATCGCGTGCTCGTCGCCGAGTCGATCGGCGACCCCGGCGTGCAGCTGCTCGACGCCGCCGGGCTCGACGTCGAGCTCGGCATCGGGTGGTCGCGCGACGAGCTCGCCGAGCGGATCGGCGACTTCGACGCGATCCTCATCCGCTCGGCGACGAAGCTGGACGCCGACCTGATCGCCCGCGGGACGAAGCTGCGCGCGATCGCGCGCGCGGGGGTCGGCATCGACAACATCGACGTCACCGCGGCGACGAAGCGCGGCATCATCGTCGCCAACGCGCCGCGCTCGAACATCGTCACGGCGGCCGAGCACACGATGGCGTTGCTGCTCGCGCTCGCGCGGCACATCCCGCAGGCGCACGGCGCGCTGATCGCCGGTCGCTGGGAGCGCAAGAGCTTCACCGGGATCGAGCTCATGGACAAGACGCTCGGCGTGCTCGGGTTCGGGCGCATCGGCCAGCTCGTCGCCCAGCGCGCCAAGGGCTTCGGCATGCGCGTGATCGCCTACGACCCGTACGTCGCCGCGGAGCGCTACGCGAACCTCGGCGTCGAGAAGTGCGACACCGTCGACGAGCTCTACGCGCAGGCCGACTTCATCACCGTCCACCTGCCGGATACCGCCGAGACGGACGGCTGGCTCGACGCGAAGGCGTTCGCGAAGATGCGCGACGGGGTGCGGATCCTCAACGTCGCGCGCGGCTCGCTGATCGTCGACGACGACCTCAAGGCGGCCCTCGACAGCGGCAAGGTCGCGGGCGCCGCGCTCGACGTCTTCCGCAACGAGCCGATGACCGAGCACCCGCTGTTCGGCTACCCGACCGTCATCGTCACGCCGCACCTCGGCGCGTCGACGGCCGAGGCGACCGACCGCGCCGGCTACCAGGCCGCCGAGCAGATCGTCGCCGCGCTGCAGGGCGGCAGCGTGACGACCGCCGTCAACGCCCCGACGATCAATCCCGAGGACATGGAGGTGCTCGGCCCGTTCCTGCCGCTCTGCCATCACCTCGGGCGGCTGGCGACGGCGCTCGCGCTGTGCGGCTCGATCGACCGCATCGAGATCGAGTGCAACGGCCGCATCGCCGAGCGCGACACGCGCCCGCTCGCGACGTCCGTGCTGCTCGGCGCGCTGCAGGGCCGCACGGAGGAGGCGATGAACGCCGTCAACGCGCCGGCGATCGCCGAGGAGCGCGGCATCGAGGTCGTCGAGTCGCAGAGCACGGTCGCGCGCGACTTCACCGACCTGGTGCGGGTCAACGTCGTCTGCGGCGACGCCAGGACGACGGTCGCCGGCACGACGATCGGGCGCCGCAACCGCCCGCACCTGCTGCAGGCGTGGGGGCAGCGCTTCAACCTGCAGCTCGAGCCCTACCTCACGCTGTTTCGCTACGTCGACCGGCCGGGGATGATCGGCCGGGTGGGGACGATCTTCGGCGAGCGGGCGGTCAACATCGGCTCGGCCGCCGTCGGGCATTCACCCGACAACGGCGACCGCCAGCACGCGGTCATGATCCTGACGACCGACGCTCCGGTGCCGCAGGAGCTCGTCGACGAGATCATCGCCTCGTCCGACAGCTTCCTCGACGGGCGGACGGTCGCGCTGCGATAGGCCGGGCGGCCGCGAAGCTCGGCGCGCGCGCCGACCGCGGCCGCCGCCTGCCCGTGCGTTTCAGATCCTGCGGTCGCGGTAGACGGGCTCCTCGACGACGCGGTCGCGCGTGACCACGCCGCCGCGGCTCACCGAGCGGGCCTGGATGAGCTCGACGACGAGCCAGATCGCGCCGACGACGAAGAGGATCATGCCCACCGTCTGGATCGAGATGCCTGCGACGGACGCAGTGACAGCGAGCCAGAGAACGAGCCCGAGGGCCATGAGTACAAGTGGGGGTCCAGCGTCTGCAGCCATGCGAACAGCCTCCTCGTTTGATCGAACCTACGGCGTGTTGTGCCCGCGCCGGGCGGTTCGCAAATCGCACTCCTCAGACGAATCTCATCGTGGAACGTCGGTTGGCCGCGCGCAGCGGGCGCAACTCGTGAGATTCGCAACTTGGGCGCGGGGGTACTGATGCGACCGTGCCGAGGCCCGTCGTCATCGCGCTCGCCGCAATCGCGCTCGCTGTGGGCGTCGGCGCCTGTGGTGACGACGACAGCTCGAGCGGCGGTCGCGTCACCCTGAACTGGTTCATCTTCAACGAGCCCAGCGGCGCGCCGCAGAAGATCGCCGAGCGCTGCTCGCAGCAGTCCGGCGGCGCGTACGACATCAACTTCGAGTTCCTGCCCGCGGAGGCCGACCAGCAGCGCGAGCAGCTCGTCCGCCGGCTCGGCGCCGAGGACTCGTCGCTCGACCTCCTCGGCCTCGACGTGGTCTGGACCGGCGAGTTCGCCAACGCCGGATGGCTCGAGCCGGTGCCGCAGGACACCGATCGGAAGGTGACCGCGAACGTCTTCGAGTCCGTTCTGGAGACCGCGCGCTTCGAGGGCGAGCTCGTCACGGTCCCGATCTGGTCCAACACGCAGCTGCTGTGGTACCGCAAGGACCGCGTCCCGCGCGCGCCCCAGACATGGGACGAGATGATCGACATCGCCGAGCGGATCGGTCCGTCCGAGGGCCGCATCCAGATCCAGGGCAACCGCTACGAGGGCCTCGTCGTGCTCGTCAACCAGCTGATCGAGTCCGCGGGCACGTCGATCCTCGCCGGGCCGAAGGAGATCCTGCTCGCAGAGGAGCCCACGAAGCAGGCGCTCGCCGTCCTCGGGCGCCTGTCGAACTCGCCGATCGCGGCGCCGAACATCACGACGTCGACGGAGGACAGCGCGCGGCTGGGCTTCGAGGCCGGCAACTCCGCGTTCCAGATCAACTACCCGTTCGTGTTCCCGTCGGCGAAGGAGAACGCGCCGAAGGTCTTCGAGCAGATGGGGGTCGCGCAGTACCCGGCCGTCGAGGCCGGCCAGGAGAGCAAGCCCCCGATCGGCGGCATCAACATCGGCGTCTCGGCGTTCTCCGAGCACAAGGAGCAGGCCTTCGCAGCGATCGAGTGCCTCGTGCAGCCCCAGAACCAGCTCGAGGTGGCGGAGCTCGGCGGGCTTCCGCCGGTGCGCGAGGACCTCTACGACCAGCCGGAGATGAACGAGGTCTATCCCGGCTTCGCCGACCAGATCCGCGAGTCGATCCGCAACGCGGCGCCGCGGCCGTCGCAGTCGCCCGCCTACCAGGACCTCTCGCTGGCGATCCAGCGCGCGGTGCACCCGACGACGCAGATCGACTCGCAGAACCCCGACGAGACCTACGACCGCCTGCGCAACAACGTCGAGAAGGCCGTCAAGCGCGAGGGCCTGCTGTGACTGCGCGCCACCGCTCGGCGACCGTAGGCCGAAGGCAGCAAGGCAGGTCCTCGCGATGAGCACCGCCGCTCCGACGCAGGTGGGGCAGCCGGCGGGACGCCGGGCCCAGCGCAAGCGCGGCGGCCCGATGCAGACGACCGACCGCACGAAGGCCGAGCGCAAGCTCGCGCTCATGCTCTGCGCGCCGGCGGTCATCGCGATGCTGCTGGTGACGCTCTATCCGATCCTCTACGCCGTCGTGCTGTCGGTGCAGAGGGTCGACCTGCGCTTCCCGGAGGAGAGCGGGTTCGTCGGCTTGGACAACTACGCCGCGGTGCTGAGCTCGCCGCTGTGGTGGCAGGACGTCTTCA
>DATMJM010000399.1:0-5921 GCA_035553935.1 Solirubrobacteraceae bacterium | reverse complement strand
GGACGCCGTGGCGGGCTGATCGCGCCGGCCGACGAGCCTCTCCTCGAGCGTCAGGCGGCGACCATCACGCGGTTGCGCCCCGCGCGCTTTGCGTCGTAGAGCGCGCGATCGGCGCGCGCGATGAGGTTGTCGGCGCTCTCGCTGCCGTTCCAGCGCGCGACCCCGATCGAGACGCGGACCTCGTCGATCGTCGCCCGGCGCAGGCGCTCGGCGATGTCCATCGCGACGTCGGTCTCGCAGCCGGCGAGCAGGACCGCGAACTCCTCGCCGCCGTAGCGCGCCAGAACGTCGTTGGCGCGCACCGCCGAGCGCCAGGCGCGGGCGGCGCGGCGCAGCAGCCTGTCGCCCGCCGGGTGGCCGTGGCGGTCGTTGTAGCCCTTGAAGTCGTCGAGGTCCAGCAGCGCGACGAAAAGCGGCTGGGTGCGCTTGCGCAGCGCGCTGCCCAGCAGCTGATCCCAGGCGCGGCGGTTGAGCACCCCGGTCAGCGGGTCGCGCTCGCTCAGCTCGCGCAGGTCCTCCTCGGACATCCGCCGGCGCTCGACCTCCTGTGTCAGCCGCGAGCGCTCGAGCACGACGGCCGCACTGCCGGCGAGCGCGCGGACGAGCGCGATCTCCTCGCTCGTCGCGGCGTGCTGGTCGGCCCAGTAGACGCCGATGGCACCGATTGGATCGTAGGTGCGGATCGGGACGGAGAGCAGGCTCTTGACGAAGGTCCGGCGGTAGGCGGCCTGCGGCACGCGGTCGTCGGCGTACACGTCCTCGACGACGATCGGCTCGCGGTGGAGCATCGACCAACCGGTGACGGCACCGTCGAGCGGGAAGCGACGGCCCTTCCACAGCCGGTGGATCGCATCCTCGGCGACGTACAGGCACATGTCGCCCTCGCGCAGGACGAGCGCGGCGCCGTCCGCGCCGGTGAGCCGCCGCGCCGCCGTGGGCACGAGCCGGTGCACGGCCACGCTGGAGCGCGCGGCCGCGAGCCCGTCGATCGCCTCGGCGAGCGTGCTCAGCGTTTCGGCGGCGGAAGCGCTCATCGGTGTCCGTTCCTACGTGGTCGTGCCACGAAAGGCAAAAACTACTCGTCTGCCGGGCCCTCTCGGCCAGCATGGGCTCGTCCGGCGTCGCACCCGAACCGCTCTGCGGCGCATCGGCGCGGCGCAAAGTGCGTATACCTGTGCGATGCGCGTACTCGTGGCGGGCGCGACCGGCTTCATCGGCGGCACGCTCGTGCGCCGCCTGCTCGACGACGGCGCCGACGTGCGCGCGCTCGTGCGCGACCGTGAACGTACCCGCGGCCTGCCGGCCGCCGACCCGCGCCTGGATCTGCACGAGGGCGACGTGCTCGTCCCGCCATCGCTGGAGGGGGCGGGTGACGGCGTCGACGTGGCGTACTACCTCGTGCACTCGATGGGCCGCGGCGAGGGCGGTGACTTCGAGGCACGCGAGCGTCACGCCGCGCGCGCCTTCGCGCAGATGTGCGCCACGGCGCGCGTCGGGCGCGTGATCTACCTCGGCGGCCTCGGCGACGAGCCCGGCTCCAGGCATCTGCGCAGCCGCGACGCCACCGCCCGCGCGCTCGCCGAGCACGGGCCGCCGCTGACGTACTTCCGGGCCGGCATGGTCGTCGGACCGGGCAGCGAGTCCTACCGGACGCTGCGCCACCTCGTCGCGCGTCTGCCGGTGATGATCGCGCCGCGCTGGCTGTCGACGCCGACGCAGCCGATCGACATCGACGACGTCGTCGCCTATCTCGCCGCCGCGCCCGCCATTCGAGCGTCAGCGGGACGTGAGATCCAGATCGGATCGCCCGACGTGCTGCCCTACGGCGCGATGCTCGACCGCATGGCGCTCGCGCTCGGCCGGCGGCCGCGGCCGAAGCTCCCCGTCCCGCTGCTCACGCCGTGGCTGTCGTCGCTGTGGATCGGCCTCGTGACGCCCGTCGACGCGGGCGTCGCCCGGCCGCTGATCGAGGGGCTGTCGACCGAGACGGTCGTCACCGACCCCAGCGGCGCGCGGCTCTTCGAGATCGAGCCGATCGGGTTCGACGAGTCGCTGCGCAAGGCCGTCGCGGCGGAGGCTGGACCGATCGCCGGATGACGGCGGCGCGCGCCCGCCGGTAGCGAGGGCGCCTCGCCGGCGGGCGGCGTCGCAGCGCTCGCCATCCGGCATCATGTGGGCATGTCGCGCCGCATCGCCGTCCTCGCCGCCGTCGCCGCCGCCGGTACGCTGGCGGCGGTCGTGCCCGGCGCCGGCAGCGCCGCCGACGCCGGCACATCGGTGCGCGAGCGCGCGCTGGCCTGGGCCGTCAAGCAGGAGGGCACGCGCGAGCGCGGCACGACGAACTGCTCGCCGGCGATCGATCGCTGGCAGCGCGACATGGGCCTGAAGGTCCCGCCCTGCCGCGTCTGGTGCGGCGCCTTCGTCCACCAGGCCTACAAGCGCGCGGGCGTCAGGCTCTCGTCGCGGCTGATCGATCCGGACCGCTCGTACGACGACGCACTCGCCGGCCGGCGTCACCTGCGCAAGATCGCCGTCTCCTCGGTGCGTCCCGGCGACATCCTGTTCTACAAGTTCCGCAAGGGCGTGCGCGCGTCTCACGTCGCGATCGCCCGCTCGCGGCCGAAGGACGGCAAGCTCGACACCGTCGAGGGCAACACCGGCCACGCCGTGCGCCTCGAGACGCGCGGCACGCAGTACGTCGTGCTCGCCGCGCGCGTCACGACGTAGCGCGCGGCGCCCGCGCCGCAGGAAAGCTGTGACCTTTACCGGCGCAGCGGACATACTTTCGCGAGCGCGCTTGCCGCTGCCCGGTACCACGCCTACGGTCCGGCGCACCGCCCATCGGAGGTCCGATCGGCGTCGCGCGAGCACGACCGCGCGATCGGACAGGGGGCCGGCCGGGCGATCGCCCGGCCGGACGGAGGCTCATCCCGACCGCCGCGATGAGCTGCACCTCGCGCGCCGCGAGCGGACGAATCCGCCATCCGCGCGACCTGCGCTCAACCCGTGGTCACCGCGGCCGATAGGAAGGGCATGAGCCTTCAGGGCGATCCGCTGCCTGCGCCCGCGCCGCCACCCGCAGACGCCGACGAGCGGATCGAGCAGGTCCTGCTCAACCTCGCCGACGGCAGCTACGTGCTCAGCACGCCGGACGGCTCGGTCGCGGAGTGCGGCGTCGGCGTGGTCGGACTGCTCGGAGCGCCCGCCGACCGGCTCGTGGGACGGCCGACGCGCGAGGTGCTCGTACCCGGCGCCGACGGCGCCGCCGCGAGCGCGTTCGACCAGCTGCTGCTGGCGGGCGCCGCCGACGGGGCGGCGCCGCGGACGTTCCGCGCGCAGACCGCGGGCGGCGTCGGCCGGTCGCTGCAGTTCGTCGTCGTCGCCGTGCCGCTGGCGCTCGGCTGGGAGTTCACCTCGCTGCTCAGCGAGCTCGGGTCGCGCGATGCCGGGACCTGGCATCCGGAGGCGCTGCGCCTGCGCCACGGCCGCGCGCTCGAGGCGATCGAGGGCGTCGTGCGCGACGGCCGCCAGCCCGATCCGAGCGCCCGCCTCGCCGGCATCCTCGTCGTCGTGCGCGACGTGGAGGCGCCGCTGCTCACGCGCGAGGACGTCGACCGCCGCATGGCCGACCAGCGCGCCGCCGCGCGCGCCGCCGTCGCCGAAGCCGCCCGCCGCCGCGACGAGGCGGCCGGTCGGACCGGCGGCGGCGGGACCGATGCCGAGGCCGTCGGCCAGCTTGCGGGGCTCGAGGACCTCGTCGAGCGGGCGCGCGTCCTGCGCGAGCGTCTCGAAGAGGTCGAGCACGACGCGGCCGCCGCGCACATCGAGAAGGAGGAGGCGCTCGGCAAGCTCGCCCATGCCCAAGCCGAGCGCGACGCCGCGAGCGCCCGCGCCCTGAGCGTGCACGCCGCCGGCGAGAAGCGCGTGGAGATGCTGTCGGGCGAGCGCGACGAGGCGCGTGCACGCCTCGATGAGTCGCGTCGCGAGCTCGACGGCGCCCGCGCCGAGGCCGAGTCCGCGCGCGCCGCCGCGGCCGAAGCCGAAGCCGAGGTCGCCGCCGCCCGCGCCGCCGCGGAGGCGGCGCAGGCCGAGATCGCATCGGCCCGCGCCGAGGCGCAGGCCGCTCGCACCGCGGCCGAGGCCGCGGCGGCCGCCGCAGGCGCCGCGCGAGCCGAGACGCAGTCGGCTCGCGCCGAGGCGCAGGCTGCCCGCGCCGAGCTCGAAGCGGCGCGCGCCGAGGTGACATCGGCGGGCGGCGACGCGCACGCCGCAGTCAGCGCCGCCCGCGCCGACGCCGCGGCCGCCCGCGCCGAGGCCGAGGCCGCCGCGGACGACCTGCGCGCCGCGTGCGCGCAGGCCGAATCCGCCCGCTCCGAAGCCGGCGACGCGCGCGCCGCGGCGCAGGCCGCGCGCGCCGAGACGGATACCGCGCGCGCCGACGCCGAGTCCGCGCGCGACGCGCTCAGCGCCGCCCGCAGTGAGACGCAGGCGGCGACGAGCGCCGCACGGGCCGCCCGCGAGGAGGTCGCGTCCGCTCGCTGCGACGCCGAGCGCGCCCGCGCGGAGCTGCACTCCGTCCGCGACGCCCTGCACGCCGAGCGCGCCGCGCGCAGCGACAGCTCCGACGCCGAGCTCGTCGCACTGCGCGCCGAGACCGAGGCGGCCCAGCAGGAGGCCGACGCGCTGCGCGCCGCGCTGCAGGAAGCGCGCGGCGAGGGCGCGCTCGCACGCGGCGAGGTGTCGTCGCTGCGCGCGAGCCTCGAAGCCAGCCGCGGCGACCTCGAGGCCACGCGCAGCGCGCTCGAAGCCGCTCGCGGCCAGCTCAGCGCCACGCCGCAGCAGCTCGGCGCGGTCCACGGCGAGCTCGATCGCGTGCGCGCGGAGCTGCTGGCCGTGCGTGACAAGGCCGCCGCCCGCGAGGAGAAGCTCCAGAGCGCGCGCGGCGAGCTGCAGGCGCTCGGCGCCGAGCTCGAGCGTGCCCGCGCGGAGCTGCACGCGCGCGACGGCGAGGTGCAGGCGCGCAGCGCCGATCTCGACGCGCGCACCGAGCAGCTGCGCGAGCGCAGCGCCGAGCTCCAGGCCCGCACCGCCGAGCTGGCGCAGCGCAGCGGCGAGATCGACGCGCGCGACGCGGAGCTGCGCGCGGCGCGCGCCGAGCTGCAGGCGCGCGAGAACACGCTCGCCGAGCTGCGCGCGCAGCTCGTCGCGGCACGCGCCGAGGTCGAGGCGCGCAACAGCGAGCTCCACGCGAACGCCGGCGAGCTGGACGCCCGTGGCGGCGAGGTCGCCTCGCTGCGCGCCGATCTGGAGTCCAGGCTCGCCGAGCTTGCCGACGCGCACGCCCAGGCGGAGCTGCGCGGAACCGAGCTCGAGCGCCGCTCCGCCGAGCTCGAGGCGCGCGGCGAGGAGCTCGCCGGGCTGCGCGCCGAGCTCGCCGGCGCGCGTGCGAAGGTCGACGACACGCGCGCCGAGCTCGAGGCCGTGCGCGCGGAGCTCCAGCGCATGCGCGGCGAGCTCGAGGCGAATCTCGCGGCCGCCGACGATGTCCGCGCCGAGCGCGAGCAGGCGCGCCTGCGTGCCCAGCACCTGCTCGCCGAGGCCGACCGCGCCCGTGCCGCCGCCGACGCGATCCGCGCCGAGTTCGCGTTCGATGGCGACCCGGTCGACGGCGCCCGGCCGCCGCTCGGGCCGCTACGTCCGCAGCCGCCGCCTGCCGCACCGTCGCCGTGGTCGTCGCCGGCGCCCGCTCCGCGACCCGCGGCGGCTGCCGGCCCCGCCACGCCCGCCGCGGAGCGGCCGCAGCTACCCGACGTCGGGCCGGACGAGGCCGCCGCCCTGATCTCGCTCGAGGGGCAGTTCAAGCGTCTCGACGACGCGTTCTGCTCGCTGCTGGGGTCCCGCAGACCGGCACGAGCAGGCCC
>DATMJM010000398.1:0-3336 GCA_035553935.1 Solirubrobacteraceae bacterium | reverse complement strand
CGGTGCTCGGCATCGAGCGGCCCGACGGGCGCTACCTCGGCGCGCCCGGCTTCCAGACGCGCGTCGACGCGGGCGACGTCCTCCTGCTCTACGGCCGCCAGGAGCGCCTCAACGAGCTCGACCAGAGGCCCGCCGGCGCGGAGGGCGACCGCGCTCACGCCGCCGCCGTCGCCGCGCAGCAGCACGACGCCGCCGAGGAGCACAGCGAGGACGCGCGGCTTGCGACGGCGCGCGGCGGGTAGCGCCGCCGGCGGACGCGGCCGCGGGCGGCCAGCGGGTAGCGTGAGAAGGCGTGACCCGGGCCGTGATCTTCGACTGCGACGGCGTGCTCGTCGACACCGAGCTGACGTCGAACACCGTGCTGGCGGGGCTGCTCACGCAGGGCGGGCTGCCGACGACGCTCGAGTACTGCCTGCGCGAGTACCGCGGGCGCTCGATGCAGTCGGTGATGGAGCTCGCCGAGCAGCGCCACGGCGGACCGCTGCCGGGCGACCTCCCAGACCGGTACTACGCCGACCTCGAGGCCGCCTTCGCCCGCGACGGGCAGCCGGTCCGCGGCGTGGTCGCGGCGCTGGACCGGATCAGCCTGCCGTCGTGCGTCGCGTCCAGCGGGCCGCACCACAAGATGGAGGTCACGCTGCGCCGCACGGGCCTGTGGGACCGCTTCGCGGGCCGGATCTTCAGCGCGACCGAGGTGCGCCACGGCAAGCCCGCCCCCGACCTCTTCCTGCACGCGGCGCGGGAGATGGGCTTCGACCCGGCGAGCACCGCGGTCGTCGAGGACAGCGTGCCGGGCGTGCAGGCCGCGCGTGCCGCCGGGATGCGCGCGCTGGCGTTCGCGGGCGACACGGATGCCGCGGAGCTCGCCGCGGCGGGCGGCGAGCCCTTCGAGGACATGGACGAGCTGCCCGGCCTGCTGGGGGCCGCCGTCCGGTGAGCGGTGAGCGGATCGCGCGCGAGATCGTCGTCAGCGGGCGCGTGCAGGGCGTGTTCTTCCGCGACAGCACCCGCCGCGAGGCGCGCCGCCTCAGCGTCGCGGGCTGGGTGCGCAACTGCCCGGACGGCACGGTGCAGGCGCGCGTCGAGGGCTCGCCGGAGGCGGTCGCCGAGCTCGTGCGGTGGTGCCGCGAGGGCCCGCGGCACGCGGACGTCGACGACGTGCGCGTCAGCGAGGCCGAGCCGGCGGGCCACCGCGGATTCGAGATCCGCTGACGCCCCGGTCCCGTCTGCGCTAGCGAACTTCGGCGGGCTCGTCCTTGCCCTGCAGGCGCTCGCGGCCGCGCTGCACGGCGGCGATGAACTTCGACAGGTTGACCTCGAGCGTGTTGAGGATCTCATCGGCGTAGTCCTCGGCGCCGAGGCGGATCTCGCGCTCGCGGGCGCGGGCGTCCTCGATGATGTCCTCGGCCGCCCGCTGGGCCTGCTTGGTGACCTCTTCCTCGCCGACGAGCTGGTCCTGGCGCTCGCGCGCCTCCTTGATGATGCGCTCGGCCTCGCGCTTGGCCTCGGCAAGCATCTCCTGGCGCTCCTTGACGATCCAGCGCGCCTGCTTGATCTCCTCGGGGATCGTCGCGCGCATCTGGTCGAGGATGTCGTAGATCTCGTCCTTGTCGACGCGGACCTGACCCGTCATCGGGACGAGCTTGGCGTTGTGGACCAGGTCGTCTAGCTTGTCGATGAGTACGAGGACGTCCATAGCAACCCTTGTGTTCGCTAGCAGCCGAGCTCTTCCTTCAAGCGCGCGGCCACCCGTTCTGGGACGAGCTCGTCGATGTCGCCACCGAACGTCGCGAGCTCCTTGATACCGCTGGAACTGAGGAAACTGTACTGCGGGCTGGCCATGAGGTAGAGCGTGTCGATGTCGGGCGCCTGCAGGCGGTTGAGCTGATGCATCTCGAACTCGTACTCGAAGTCCGAGATCGCACGCAGCCCCTTGACGATCGCCTTGGCCCCGTTCTCGTACGCGAACTGCACGACGAGCGTCGAGAACGGCGACGCTCGCACGCACTCGAGGTGCGCCGTGGCCTCGTTGATGAAGCTCAGGCGCTCGTCGACGCTGAACAGCGTCTTGCCCTTGCGCTGCGGCAGGTTGACGACGCCGACGATGACCTCGTCGAACAGCTCGGAGGCGCGCGCGATGACGTCGAGATGGCCGTACGTGATCGGGTCGTAGGAGCCCGGGCAGACGGCTATGCGGTGGTCAGGTGTCATGGATGCGGATGACGGTGTCGCCGTAGCGGCGCTCGTCGAGCAGTGGCAGGTGCAGCTCCAGTGGGTCGCGGCGGTCGCTCTCGGTCACGACGCGGGCGCCCGGCGCGAGCACCGCGGCCAGCCCCTCCGAGAGCTCCCGCCCCAGCTCGCCGGCGCGGCGGTAGGGAGGATCCAGGAAGACCAGATCGTATGCATCCGCCCGCCGCGACGCCGTCCGCAGCCAGGCGCGCGCCTCGGCGTGCACCACGTCGGCCTCGATCCCGAGCGTCGCGAGGTTCTCCTTCACCGCTGCGACCGCGCGCGGCGAGCGGTCGACGAACACCGCGGTCGCGGCCCCGCGCGAGAGCGCCTCGATGCCCAGCGCGCCCGAGCCGGCGAAGGCGTCGAGCACGCGCGCGCCGTGCACGGATGCGCCGAGGATGCTGAACAGCGCCTCGCGCACGCGGTCGCTCGTCGGTCGCGTCGCGGCGCCCGGCGGCGCGACGAGGCGCCGCCCGCGGTGCGTGCCGGCGACGACCCGCATGCCTCAGCCGCGCGTGCCGCCGCGCCACAGGCGCGGGATGAGCCGCTCGCGGCGGCGGCGGGTGCGCACGCGCACGCTCCCGTAGCTCGTGCCGCCGGTCAGGATGACGCGCGGCGCGCCGGGCTCGACGGCGGCGCCCGCCTCCTGGCGCACCGATCCCGACAAGCTGCCCGCGCGCAGCTCGACGCCGATCCCGTCCGGCACCAGCAGCTCGATGTCGCCGTAGTCGCTGCGCGCGTCGATCTCGACGATCCGGGCGGCGAACCGCGCGCGGCGCAGGTCGAGCACGACATCGCCGTAGCGCGTGTGCCACTCGCTGTGCGCCGGGACAAGCCACTCGCCCGCGCGCCGCACGTCGCCGTAGACCGTGACCTGGCCGGCCGTCGGCATGAGCTCGCGCGCGCCCGCCGGCGCGGCGGGCAGGTCGCGCACGACGAGCTCGAGCTCGCCACGCGTCGTCGCTGCGAGCGCGCGCTCGACGCGCTGGCTCAGCTCGTCGAGCGTCAGCCGCCCCTCGCCCGCCGCCTCGCGCAGCGTGCCGATCGTCCACTCGCGCTCGACATCGGAGGCGCGCAGCTGCGAGTGCTCGTCGGCCGTCATGG
>DATMJM010000397.1:0-4698 GCA_035553935.1 Solirubrobacteraceae bacterium | reverse complement strand
CGGCGCCTTCGGGGCGCTGGCCTTCGGGATCGGCACGAGCGAGGTCGAGCACGTGCTCGCGACGCAGTGCCTCGTGCAGGCCAGGCCGAAGGCGATGCGGATCAACTACGCGGGCGATCTGGCCGATCGTCGCGAGGATGAGGTCCTTCGCGGTGACGCCGCAGCCCAGCTCGCCCGCGTAGTTGATCCGCATCGCCTTCGGCCTGGCCTGCACGAGGCACTGCGTCGCGAGCACGTGCTCGACCTCGCTCGTGCCGATCCCGAAGGCCAGCGCCCCGAAGGCGCCGTGCGTCGCGGTGTGGCTGTCGCCGCAGACGATCGTCATCCCGGGCTGCGTGACGCCGAGCTCGGGGCCGATGACGTGCACGATGCCCTGGCGCTGAGAGCCGAGGGAGTACAGCGGGATGCCGAACTCCTGGCAGTTGCGCTCGAGCGTCTGGACCTGCACGCGGCTCAGCGCGTCCTTGATGAGCGCGACCGTGGGGGTCTCGTCGGTCGGTACGTTGTGGTCGGCGGTCGCAAGCGTGCGGTCGGGCCGCCGAACGGTGCGGCCCGCGAGCCGCAGGCCGTCGAATGCTTGCGGGCTCGTGACCTCGTGGACGAGGTGCAGGTCGATCCACAGGAGCCCCGGCGCCACCTCGTGGGCGGCCCAGATCTTGTCGAACAGCGTCGTCGGCTCGGGTGATGCGCTCATCGGTGTCAGCTCCTGCGTAGGCCGGCCGAGACAACGGCGAGCAGGACCGCTTCCTCGGAGCCGGGGTTCTCGAAGTGATGGGGCAGGTCGGCGTCGAAGGTGACGCAGTCGCCCGCCGCAAGCTCGTGGCGCTCGCCGTCGATCTCGAGCACGACGCGCCCGTCCTGGACGAGCGCGCTCTCGCGGCTGCCGGGCTCGTGCATCGGCGGGTCCCCGGGCCCGCCCGTCACGGCCCCCGGCGCCAGGACGTGGCGGGAGAGCTCGGCGCGCTGGCCCGGCAGCGGCGGGCTGAGGATCTCGGCGCTGTGACCCGCGGCGCGCGCGCTCGTCCCCGGGCGGCGCTCGCCGGCGCGCACGATCGCGACCTGGCCGCCCTCGTCGAGGCGCAGCAGCTGCGACAGGCGCAGATCCAGCCCGGCCGCGATGCGCTCGGCAACCGCGAGCGTCGGGCTCGTCTCGCCCCGCTCGACCTGGCTGAGCATCGGCGCGCTGACGCCGCTGCGCTCGGCGAGGTCGCGCAGCGACAGCGCCATCGCGTCGCGCAGCGCGCGGATGCGCGGGCCGAGCGGGTCGGGATGCTCCAGGGCAGTGGCCATTACGCTTGTACGTTATCGCATACAGCATGGGCGGCGGCGCCCGCCGATCGCGCGAGCCGTGTGGACCGGCTCGGCGACGCCGGGGGTACGCTGCAGGATCGTGGCCGACCCGACCCTGACTCCGGACGTGCTCGTGCTGGCCAGCGGAGGAACGCTCGGCGAGGCCTGGATGAGCGGCGTGCTGGCGGGCATCGAGGATGCGACCGGCCACGACTTTCGTATGACGGAGTCGCTCGTCGGCACCGCCGCCGGCTCGCTCGTGGCGGCGGCGCTCGTGGCGGGGCAGCGGCCGCGCCGGCCGCGCAGGCAGAAGGTGCTGCCGGGCCTGCCCGCGGGCGACGCGCCCGCCGACGTCGCCTCGGAGACCTCGTCGCGGCTGGCGGCGCAGTGGCTGCCGCTGCCGCGCTCGGTCCTGCAGAGCGCGGCGCGCGAGGCGGTGCGGATCGCCGGGGCGGCCGCGACGCCGCTGGCGCCGGCGGCGCTTGCGGCCGGCTCGAGCGGCAGCACGGCGCTGCGCGCCGCCCTGCTGGGGCGGGCGCCGGGCAGCGATACCTCGCTCGGAGCGATCCGCGAGGGGCTCGACCGCTCGGGTGCGCGCTTCGACGGGCGGTTGCGCGTCGTCACCGTCGACCGCGGCAGCGGGCGCCGGGTCGTCTTCGGCGCGCCGGGCGCGCCCGCAGCGACGGTCGCCGAGGCGGTGCAGGCCTCCTGCTCGGTGCCGTGGGTCTTCGCCCCGGTGAAGATCGGCGGCCGCGAGTACGTCGACGGCGGCATGTGGAGCAACACGAACCTCGACGTCGCGCCCGCCGGCCGCGCGACGCAGGTCCTCTGCCTGAACCCGATCTTGAGCCTCGACATCGCGATGGCTTCGGCGTTCGGGCTGCTGCGCGCGATCGCGGGCAGCACCGCGGCGCTCGAGACGCTCGCGCTGCGCAGCCGCGGCGCGAAGGTGCGGATGATCGGGCCGGGGCACGACATCGCGCGCGTCATGGCGCCGAACCTCATGGACGCCGAGCGGCGCGAGGAGGTGCTGGCCGGCGGCTACGCCCAGGGCCTCGAGCTCGGCGAGGCCGCGACGTAGGGTCAGCCCGAGCGGTCCTGCCGGCCGGCCGGGGTATGAAGGTGGGCATGACCGATCGACCCCCGGCCGAGAGCGGCAGGCGGAGCGCCAACACGATGTTGGCGGTGCGCTACGTCCTGCCCGCGGTCATCGCGATCGCCGGCGTGCTGGTCCTCGTGTTCAACCAGACCCTCACCGGCCTCGAGGGCTTCGCGATGTTCATCGGCGCCGCCGGCTCGATCCTGCTGCTCAACGTGCTGTACCGCTTCGGCGTCGCGGGCGATCGCGAACGCGACGACGAGGAGGCCGCGCGCGTCTACTTCGACGAGCACGGCCGCTGGCCGGACGAGTAGCGCCGTGTTTGGCTACGGCGTCGGCACGGGCGCGCCGGCGCCGAGGTCGACCGCGAGCGCGGCGGCCTGCGCCTTGCGCACGACGCTGGAAAGCGCGCGCACGTACGCCGTGCCCGCCGCCTCGATGATGTCGGTGGCCACGCCCTGCCCGGAGGCCGACTGGCCGTCGTACTCGAGCACCACCGACGACTCGCCCAGCGCGTCCTGGCCGCCCGTCACGGCATCCACACGGAAGGCGCGCAGCTGCGCGTCGATCCCGGTCGCGGCGTTGATCGCGGCGAAGACGGAGTCGATCGGTCCGTCGCCGGTGCCCTTGGCGGTCGCGACGTCGCCGTCGGGCAGCGTCACGGTCACCTCGGCGTGCGGCTCGCGCCCCGAGGCGGCGGCGACCATGAAGCTGTCGAACGTGTAGCTCGATAGCTCGTTGCGCAGGTCGTCGGTGACGAGCGCCTCGAGGTCCATCGCGGTGACCTGCTTCTTCTTGTCGGCGATCTCCTTGAAGCGCTTGAAGGCCGTGTTCAGCGCGGCGCCCTCGACGACGAAGCCCAGCTCCGCGAGCGTCTGCTTGAGCGCGGCGCGGCCGGAGTGCTTGCCCAGCACGAGCGAGTTGGCGTCGAGGCCGACGCTCGTCGCGTCCATGATCTCGTAGGTCGTGCGCTCCTTGATGACGCCGTCCTGGTGGATGCCGGACTCGTGCGCGAACGCGTTGCGCCCGACGATCGCCTTGTTGGGCTGCACGACGTAGCCGGTCAGGCGCGAGACGAGCCGCGACGTGCGCGCGAGCTCCTTGGTGACGACGCTGGTGTGCAGCCCGCACGCGTCGCCGCGCGTGTGCAGCAGCATCACGATCTCCTCGAGCGACGCGTTGCCCGCCCGCTCGCCGATGCCGTTGATCGCGCACTCGATCTGCCGCGCGCCCGCGAGCGCGCCCGCGTACGAGTTGGCGACCGCGAGGCCGAGGTCGTCGTGGCAGTGCGTCGACACGATGACGTCCTTCAGCTCGGGGATCAGCCGGTACAGGCCGTGGAGGTACGTCATGTACTCCTCGGGCGTCGTGTACCCCACGGTGTCGGGGATGTTGATCGTCGTCGCGCCCTCCTCGATCGCCGCCGCGCAGACCTCGGCCGTGTACTCCAGGTCGGCGCGCGTGGCGTCCATCGGCGAGAACTCGACGTCGTCGACGTAGCACTTCGCGTGCGCGACCGCGGCGCGCGCCTGCGCGAGGATGTCCTCGCGCGTCGAGCGGAACTGGTGGACGATGTGGATGTCCGACGTCGAGATGAACGTGTGGATCCGAGGCCGCTCGGCGTCGCGCACAGCTCGCGCGGCGGATTCGACGTCGGGCGCTTGAGCGCGTGCGAGCCCGGCGATGATCGGCCCTTCGACCTCACGCGCGATCGCCTCGACGGCCTCGAAGTCGCCGGGCGAGGCGATCGGGAAGCCGGCCTCGATGACGTCGACGCCGAGGCGCGCGAGCTGGTGGGCGATCTCGAGTTTCTCGGCGGTGTTCAGCGAGATGCCGGGCGACTGCTCGCCGTCGCGCAGGGTCGTGTCGAAGATCCGTACGTGATCGGGGTCGTGCTCGTTGCTGCTCATGACGGGTGATGCTCCTTGCTCAACGCTCGTGGTGTGCTGCTTCTCAGTCCGTTTGCGGCGATGCGGCCGCCACGCAGGTAGCTCCCCCTATCGGGGGAGCAGGAGAAGCTCGGACAGCGTGAGCACGTGCGTCATGCACCGGCCAGTGTAGAGCCTGCGCACGCGCTTTCCCACCCGTGGTGAACGAGCGCCGTCACCGGCGGCTCGCTGCGCGAGCGGTCGGTTTCGTGGTGTCGGACGCGCTGACGCGGGGCACGCTCGGCGTCGCATGCGCCGAGCACGCGTCGCCGCTGCGCCGCGAGCAACACTCAGCCGGGCCCGTATGACCGCAGCCGTACCGCCCTCGCGGAGGCGAGCAGCATCGTCAGCCCGCTGCGCGGGCCGCGCGGCGAGCAGCAT
>DATMJM010000396.1:0-4412 GCA_035553935.1 Solirubrobacteraceae bacterium | reverse complement strand
AGATGGGGCCGGGCGAGGCCCCAGCGCTCCTTCGACCACGTGAGCGCGGCCGTCAGCCGCGCGCGCGCCGTGGCCAGCCGCCCGGAACCCCCGCCCCCGCCGGCCGGCGCCGGCGCCGGCGCCGGCGTGCCGGTCCCGGCGTCGTCGTTCTCGGGGACCGGCCGGCGCTCGTAGCGCAGGTAGCCCACGACGAGCAGCGCCGCGAGGACCCATGTGGCGCTCGCGAACGACAGCGGCAGGAGGAGCGCCAACGCGACGGCGACCACCGCGAGCGCCGCCTTCAGGCCGGTCCGCAGATCGTCGGGCAGCGTGACCGTGCGGCGCGCCCGCCGGCGCATGACGAGCCACGCGAGCGCGCCGGTCAGCAGCGCGGGCAGGACCATGAGGCGCAGCCCCACGACGAGCAGCTGCTGGCGCTCCATGAGCGCCACCGCCTGGTCGGCCGGCAGCCCCGCCTTGCGGAAGCGCAGCCACATGACCATGCCGCCGACGACGTAGACGATCGCCGCCGTGCCGGCCGCGGCCCCCGCGCCCTGCAGGATGTCGGTCGTCGACAGCCGCGACGCCCGCGTCACGTCCCCCCCACCGCCGTCGTGTCGGCCACGTCGACTCCGCTGCTCGCGCCGTAGTCCCTTCCGCGGCGGATGTTACGCCTCCCGCGCCGCGCCCGCACGACACGCAGCGCCGCATGCAGCGGCACGCCCAGCGCGGCGGGGCTGCTCTCGCGCTGAGGCTCGAAGGGGCATCGTGACCTCATGAGCGGCCGCGGCGCGCTGCTGGCGGTCGCAGTGCTCATCGCATGAGCATGGTGGCGGAGTCGGCAAGCTCGAGGACGGGTTGGGCTGCCACCCCGAGGGCCGCGGTGGCGAGCGCGGCGACGGCGAGGGCGCCGGAGAGCGAGTCGGTGGCGCGGCGGGGCGCGACGGTGTCCGGCGCGGCGGGATCGAGGATCGCGGGCGCCAGGACGCGCAGGTAGTAGAAGAGCGAGACGATGCTGTTGACGATCGCGACGACGGCCAGCCACGCCTGGTCGGCGTCGATCGCGGCCTTGGGGTCCTCGGGCATGATGTGGCCCTCCTGTGCAGTCGCGTGTGGTGGTGTCCTGACGAGGCTGCCCTTGGACCATGAGAGACCGGTGAGCTCAGTCTGAGAGTCGTCTCATGTGCGCCGACGGGCCTGGCACACGAGTCGTCGCAGCGCGTGAGGTCCCATGCGTGCCGTCGCCGGTCGCCGCCATCCTCCAGCTCAACGAGCCGTCGGGCTCGACCGTCCGGCACGCGCACATCTCGCGCCCTCAGCAGGGGCGCGCGGGTGCGACGTCGCCGATCCTGAACGTCAGCGCGAGGCGGTTGAACACCGTCATGACGTCCTGCGCGCGCGCCGTCGGTCGTTCCCTCCGTCCGGGCCTGCTCAGGCGCCAGGTGGTGTGACGCCGTCGCTCCCGCTCGTCGTGGGGATCGCGTCGGCGCCGGCGGCCGCGTCGGTCTGCGGGCGCGATCCGTCGGCGGCATCGTGCGGTACCTCGCCGTACTGCTCGACGGCGTAGTCGAGCAGCCCCCGGGCCGCGAGCCGGGTGACCGGCGCGCGGAACGTCACCTGCACCACGCCGGGGTGACGGCCGATCTCGATGGCGCCCGAGATCGTCGCCCGGTTGGCGACCTCGGGAACCGTCATGTCGAGCAGGTCGGCCGCGCGCGCCAGGCCGTTGTCGGTGGCTGAGTTGAGGTCGGGCCCGGTGCCGATCACGGAGATCGGCAGCGACTCCTCGAGCGCCGTGATCCCGTAGCTGCGCGCGAGCGCGAGCGCACGTGCGCGTTCCTCCTCGCTCAGCGGGCGTGCGAGGAACGGCAGATCCTCGGCGACCGGCAACAGGATCGGCCCGTCGATGGCGAGCCCCTTGATGACCTCGACCTGCATCGTGACGGTGCCGGCCACGTCGGCCGTGTGGCCCGCGATCTCGCCATCGCCCTGCAGCGCGTGCATGTCCCCGACGTAGACGCCGCCGCCGGGCACCTTCACCGGGCAGACGATCACCGCGCCTGCCCGCGCGGCGTCGATGTCGAGGTGGCCGTCGGTCTTGTGGCGCTGAAGCTCCTGGGCATCCATCGCGTACCGATGCGGCGCGCCGACCAGGAACGCTCCGAAGTCGCCGGCGTTGTGCGAGTCGGGGATCGTCGCCGACGGCGACGTGCCGATCTGCCCGAGGAAGGGCCGCAGCCGCGTGGCCAGCGCGACGAGGTCGTGCGGCGCGAACGTGAGGATCGGGTTCTGGCTGGAGTTGTCGGGCAGCGCCGCGGCATTGGCGGCATCGCGCGCGAGAGCCTGCGCGCCTTCGGCGGGCAGCGTGACGCCGACCTGCCGCCCGTCGTCGAACGCGATCGTGTAGCCGTTGGTGAACGTGAACGGCGCGCAGTCGGCGCCGCAGGAGGCACAGCGGATCGACGTCGGCCCGATGCCGTCGATCCGGGTCTGCGGCCACTCGGTGCCGCAGCCGGGGCACACGGCGGCGCAGTATGGATCGCCGTTGAAGCGCCCCTCCATCGGCTGGTCGTTGCCCGACGACGTCGCGACCGATGCCACGGAGATGTCCCTGATGCGGATCGCGATCGCGTCGCCGACCTCCGCGTCCGCAACGGCCACCGGCTGGCAGACCTCGTGCCCGCCACGGATCGACGGCGTGATCATCGGGCCCCAGCAGCCGGGCGTCGAGTTCCAGACGATGTGCCCGCCGTCGCGTACCGGCCCGAGCATGGGCACGTCCGGCCCGAGCAGGCCGTCGGTGAACGTGTCGACGAAGACGGTCTGCCTCGCCTCGGTCTGGGTCTGCGGTGGGGTCGCCATGGCTTCTCCTCTGATGCGCGCGGTTGTCAGCCTCCTGAAACGGGCAGCAGCAGCGCGACCTGGTCGCGATCGGCCAGCCGCCGGTGACGCGGCACGTGCTCGCCGGCGACGACCGGCAGGGCGGAGCGCAGCGCCGGCGCGAGGCCCGGGTCGGTGCTGGACAGGCGCGCGAACAGCTCGTCGACGGTGGCCCCGTCGGCCAGGTCGACGGTCAGCAGCGGTGCCGCCGAAAGGCGCGCCAGCCCTGCACCCAAGCGGACCCGAACCTGCACTCGGCGCTCTCCCTTCGTCGTCGCCGTCAACGTGCCGAGCAGCGGACCGTATTCCCGGCCGCGGCAACCGTCAACCGCGCCTGCGAGCCCGCGGGGCAGCCGTCGCGGTCGTCGTTTTTGCGCCGCGCGGCCGCGGTACACGCAAGTCGATCGAGGCGCGCGCCGCTCGATGCCCACAACGTCCCTGGCAGCGGAGGAGAAGACATGGCGTACACCGGACACTCCGAGATGCACCACCAGGAGCACACTGCGGTCGACCTGCTCGGCGTCGACCACGTCGCGCTCGCGGTCGCCGACGTCGGTGCGATGACGGCCTTTCTCTGTGACGGCCTCGGGCTGCGCGAGCTGGCGCGCACGGGAGAAGGCGTGCGGATCGGCGCCGGCCCGCGCGCTGCGCACCTCGTCCTGAGGAGCGCCGACCGCCCACGGGAGCCCGCGGCGCTCGCGCGCATCGTGCTGCGGGTCGGCGACCTGCAGCAGGCGGTGGCCGCGCTGCCTCGCGGAACCGAGGTCGCCGAGGAGGCGCCCGACCTCGTGACGTTCGAGGCTCCGGAGGGACTCGGCATGGGCCTCGCGCTCGTGGCCGGCGGCGGCATCGACTACGACCTCGACCACGTGGTCCTGCGCGTCGCCGATCCCGAGGAGACGCGGGTGGCGCTCGCCGAGCTCGGATGCGTGCCGCGCGGCGAGGCGCTGCACGTCGCCGACAAGCACATCGAGCTCGAGGAGCTGCCGGCGTTCGGGGAGCGGCCGCTGCTCGATCACATCGCGCTTCGGGTCGGGTCGCGCGAGACGCTCGCCGCACAGGCGCGCCGCCGCGACCTCCAGCTCACGGAGAGCCTCGCGCCCGACATCCTCACCGTCGTCCTTCCGGGGCCCGAGCAGATCAGGATCGCCTTCCTCGAGCCGCAGGCAGCGCCACAGGGCTAGATCACCTGACGGCGGCGGGGCACGTCATCGGCTCGGCCCGTCCGAGCCGGCGGCGTACTCCTGCAGCGGCACCCGATCCTGGGCCCATGCCTCCAGCACCGGCGTCACGATGCGCCACGCCTGCTCTGCCTCGTCGCCGCGCACCGAGAGCATGCTGCCGCCGCCGAGGATGTCGCGCAGCACGCGGCCGTACTCGGGGAGCGCCGTTGGCGGCAGCTGCGCGCCGAGCTCGAGCGGGACCAGATCCAGCGGCGGGCCGGCGCTGTTGCCGGTCAGGCGGAGCGTGAGGTATCCGGGCTCCGCAAGACCGATCCGAAGCTCGTTCGGGGCGGCATCGCCGGCCGCCGCCGAGAACGGCAGGTGCCGGAC
>DATMJM010000395.1:0-6085 GCA_035553935.1 Solirubrobacteraceae bacterium | reverse complement strand
ATCATGGCGAGCCTGCGGTCGCGTCGGCGCCCCTGGAAGCGAGACTGACCGGCCGTCTACGACCACCGGCCTGCAGAGCAGGCCGGTGGACCGACGGTGCCGGCCGCGCCGGCGCCCGGGTTCAGTTCCGGAACGTGGTCTGCGCGTCGAGCGAGCCCTCGAGCTGGCGCCCGTCGGCACCGAGCGGCAGCTCGATGGCGCCGCCGTGCGCGTACAGCGCGATCTCCTCGATGCGCTTGCCGCCGAAGTTGTCGCCGTTCCACGACAGCGACTGCGGCGACGTGCCGAGCATTCCGCCGGCGAGATAGCGCGCCTTGTCTTTGATCTTCGCGCACGTCCTGCGCGTGGCATCCGCCAAGCCGGCACTCGACTGCGTGACGTAGCCATGGCCCCCGCCGAAGCGGTCGAGGTCCTGCGGCACGACCTTGATGTCGCCCGACGGGATCCCGAGCTCGTCGCCGACGATCTGGGCCAGCTGCCCCTCCTGTCCGCCACCGTCGCAGCTGAGGCTCAGCGTGCACTTGCCCGTCGGATGGACGCGCAGATAGACCGCACGGTACACGCTAGCCATGGACAGCTCCCCTCATTAGTGCCGATACCTGCAAAGTCACGGTCCCTCCCAAGGATCGGGCGGCCGATGATGGCCGCCGGTCAAGCGGGCGCAGTATGACAGTTCCAGTGACACCGCGCCCGTCCCGATGGCGCCCCTGGATGTCGTGCAAAGCCTCATAGTCCGGAGTTGGAGCCGGGCGACGTGTGGCCCTTGAAGGGCCCGTAGCCGCTGGGCATGGCGACGTGACGCTCGGTCGTGCCGGCGACGCCCCACGTCTCCTCCTCCGGCTCGTCGTCGAGCGTCGGAATCCTCCAGCTGGCCAGCATCGGGTCGTAGTCGCGCTCGGCGGCGATCGCATCCGCGACCTCCTCCAGCGCCTTGAGCGTGTGCCCGCTGACGAGCGCGTCACAGTGCGGCAGTGCGGCGACGAGCCCGCCGGCCTTCGGCTGGAAGCCCTGCGCGGCGACGCGCGGATTGACCCACACGATGCGGTAGGCCAGGCGCGCGAGACGCTGCATCTCGCGGCCCACGAGCGCCGGGTCGCCACGCTCCCAGCCGTCGGACAGGATCACGATCACCGACCCGCGCGCCATCCCGCGGCGGCCGTAGCGGTCGTTGAACTCCTTCAGCGCGTCGCCGATCCGCGTGCCGCTGGACCAGTCCGGCGCCGCCTCCGTGGCGCGGCGGATCGCGCGCTGTGGGTTGCGCCCCGCGAGCTGGCGCGTCAGGCGGGTGAGCCGGGTCGCGAACACGAACGCCTCCGCGTACGGGCCCGTGGCGCGCGCCGCGTGCAGGAACTGCAGGTACGCGCGCGCGTAGGGCTCCATCGAGCCGGAGATGTCACACAGCAGCACGAGCCGGCGCGGGTGCACGCGGCGGCGCTTGCGCGCGAGCTCGATCGGATCGCCGCCCGTGTGCAGGCTGCGGCGCAGCGTGCGGCGCATGTCCACGTGCTCGCCGCGGCGGCCACGGCGCTTGCGGCGCGTCACGCGCTCGGGCGTCGCGAGCTGGAGGCGGATCATGAGCTTGTAGAGCAGCGCGAGCTCCTCGGCGCTCAGCGCCTGGAAGTTCTTCTGCGCGAGCGCCTCCTCCTCGCTGGCCTCCTGCATCGGTACCAGCGACTCCTCCTCCGAGTCGTCCTCGTCCTCGTCGTCGCCCTCGCCGGCGCTCATGTTCATGGCCTCCTGGCCGCCCTCGCGCTCCATCACGTTCGAGTCGTCGAAGTCCTCGGGCGTCTCGCTGTCGACCTCGTCGACGGGAGCATCCTCGACCTCGACGTCGAAGTCGTCGGCGTTCGACGTCCGCTTGCGGCCGCCGAACACCTGCGCGAAGACGCGGTCGAACGCCGGCACCTGCTGAAAGCCGGTGACGAAGATCGCGCGCGTCGTGCAGTACAGCCGCCGCCGCGAGACGGGCTTGGTGAGCCTCAGCGCGCGCGTGTACTGCTCGGTCTGCGACGGCGTCACGGGGACGCCCGCCTCGTGCAGGCGCTGGCTGAACGCGCTGGCGAGCCCCGGGAGGTCGACGTCGAAGTCGACGACCGCGAAGCTGGGGACCGCACCGTTGCCCTCCTCCGCCATCACCGTCAGCGCTCCTCCACGAGCTGCTCGAGGCCGGCCGCGCGAACGACCTCCTGGTCTTCGCTGTACTTCAGGACCGAGCCGAGCGTGCGGTCGGCGGTGGCGACGTCGAGGTGCTCGACGCCCAGCAGGTCGAGCGCTGCGACCCAGTCGATCGCCTCCGCGATGCCCGGCGGCTTCTGGATGTCGGACTCGCGCATGCGCGAGACGGCATCCGCGACCTGGACGGCGAGCGTCGCGGACGCGCCCTTGACGCGGCGGCGGACGATGTCGACCTCGCGCTGCGGGCTCGGGTAGTCGATCCACTGGTACAGGCAGCGGCGCTTGACGGCGTCGTGCAGGTCGCGCGTGCGGTTGGACGTCATGACCACGACCGGCGGGTGCGTCGCCCGGATCGTGCCGATCTCGGGGATCGTGACGGTGGCCTCGGCGAGCAGCTCGAGCAGGAAGGCCTCGAAGTCGTCGTCGGCGCGGTCGAGCTCGTCAATGAGCAGGACGGCGGGGCGCGGGCCCTTGTGCTCCAGCGCACGCAGCAGCGGGCGTCGGATGAGGTAGTCGGGACCGAACAGGCCCTCCTCCTCGAGGTCCTCGCCCTTGGCGTCCGCGATCCGGATGCTCAGCAGCTGGCGCGGATAGTTCCACTCGTACAGCGCCTCGGAGGCGTCGATGCCCTCGTAGCACTGCAGGCGGATCAGCGGCGTCTCCATCACCTCTGCCAGGGCCTTGGCGAGCTCGGTCTTGCCGACGCCCGCCTCGCCCTCG
The DNA here is from genome assembly GCA_035553935.1 of Solirubrobacteraceae bacterium. Classification (GTDB taxonomy): domain Bacteria; phylum Actinomycetota; class Thermoleophilia; order Solirubrobacterales; family Solirubrobacteraceae; genus CADCVQ01. The sequence continues at coordinate 3,190 of DATMJM010000395.1, read as the reverse complement.
AGCAGCAGCGGCTGGGGCAGCCGCAAGGCCAGGAAGGTCGATGTCGCAAGCCCCTCGTCGGCCAGGTAGTCGACCTCTCCCAGCATCTGCCCGAGCTTGTCGACGCTCGGGATCAGCCGGCGCATCTCCTCTTCGAGCTCCTCGCTGCGCTTCAGCCGGGTCATGCCGTCACCTCCGTAAAGCCGGCCTCGGCGAGCACGGCCTGGTAGTCCTCGGGCGTGTCCACGTCGAGCGGCACGTTGCCCGCGATCCGTACCTCGACAACCTCGTCGGCGCGCTCGTCCAGCAGCCGCCAGACTCCCTTGTCGCCGTGCAGATCGGCGAGCGCAGGAAAGACCTCGCGGTCAAACGCGAGCGGATGTCCGCGGCCGTCGTCGTACCGGCACACGGCCAGCGGCGCGTCGCCGCGGCCCTCCAGCAGCGCCTGCACGGTCGCGGGCGTCACGCCGGGCTGATCGCCGAGCATGAGGACGAGCGCGTCGCAGCGCGGGTCGACGGTGTCGAGCGCGGCGGCGATCGACGAGGAGCAGCCCTCGCCGTAGTCGTAGTTGACGACGACGTCGGCGCCCGCCAGGTCGACGCGCTCGCGGACCTCGTCCGCCGCACCGCCGATCGGGACGACGATCTGACGAAAGCCGCAGCGGCGCGCGGTGTCCACCGTGTGCTCGAGCAGCGTACGCTCGCCGTAGGGCAGCAGCTGCTTGGGTCGGCCGAGGCGGCGCGAGCCGCCGGCGCCGAGCACCAGGCCGGTGACGAACGTCTCAGCTCGCGGCGACGGCATCCACGTGCTCCTGCTGGTACTTCGTCCGGCAGCCGTCGCAGCAGAAGTAGACGGTCTGGCCGTCGTGCTCGAGGTGGGGGGTGTCGGGTGCTGCGAGAACGGTCATGCCACAGATCGGGTCCACGGCGGTCGCCGGCTCGGCGGCCCTCGCCGGTGTCCCGCCTTCCAGGCTAGCCGCATATTCGGTCTTGCAGGCCTCGCGGCAGAACCAGACCGTCTCGCCGTCGTGCTCGAGATGGGGCGTGTCGGGCGCCATCGTCACGGTCATCCCGCAGATCGGATCGACCGCGAATTGCGGCGGCTCCTGCTCGCTGGGCGCGCGCAGGGGCGGGGTGTACGCGTCGCTGTAGCGCGTCTGGATGAGCCGAGCGAGGATCGTCAGCGCGACCTCCGGCGGCGTCTGCGCGCCGATGTCCACGCCGGCGGGGTACTCGACCCGCCCAAGCTGGTCCTCCGGCACGCCGGCTTCGCGCAGCTCCCCGATCAGCGCGGCGCCGCGCGTCGGGCTGGCGACGAGGCCGACATAGGGAAGCTCGGCATCGAGGCCCGCACGGATCGCCTCGGGCTCGCCCTTGCCGTGGGCGGCGACGACGATCCCGAGGTCGCCCTCCTCGATCTGCGCGGGGTCGTCGCCGACGGCCACGATCTCGAGGTCGAACTCGGGGCCCAGCCGCTCGAGCGCGGCCGCGATCGGCTTGGAGCCGACGACGTTGACGCGCGGTGTCGGCAGCGTCGGCTCGAGGAAGATCTCGATCGCGCCGCCCGACAGGCAGGTGTTCTCGACGACCACCGCGCCATCCTCCTCGGCGCCCGTCTTCATGTCGTCGGTCACCTCGGGCAGGATGCGCAGCAGCAGCGGCTTGCCGGACTTCATCGCCGTCCAGGCGAACAGCCGGACGCTGTGCTCGGCGCAGATGCCGCCCACGAAGCCCTCGATGTGGCCGTCGCTGGTGATGAGCGCGACATCTCCGGCGTGCGCGCTCGTCGGGCGCTGTGCGCGGACGACGGTCGCGGTCGCGAAGGCCGCGCCCTGCGCGGCGAGCTCTTCGGCTCGCCGCGCAAGCGCGTCACTTCTCACTGCGGGGGCTGCGCGTTCCCGTTCATCGCCGCCCAGACGCGGGCGGGGAAGCACGGGATGTCCATGTGCTTGATGCCCTTGGCGTGATAGAGCGCGTCGACGACGGCGTTGGCGATGCACGGCGGGGACCCGACGCATGGGCTCTCGCCGACGCCCTTGGCGCCGATCGGGTGGTGCGGGCACGGGGTGACGGTCTCACCGAGCTCGAAGCCGTTCGGCGGGCATTCCAGCGCCGTCGGCAGGAGGTAGTCCATGAACGACGCGTTCAGGCAGTTGCCCTGCTCGTCGAACGAGATGATCTCCATGAGCGCCTGGCCGATGCCCTCCACGAGACCGCCGTGGATCTGGCCCTCGACGACCATCGGGTTGATGCGCACCCCGCAGTCGTCGACCGCGATCAGGCGGCGCATGTGGACCTTGCCCGTACCGGGGTCGACGTCGACCACCGAGATGTACGCCCCGAAGGGGTACGTCAGGTTGGGCGGATCGTAGACGGCGTTTGCGTCCAGGCCGCCCTCCAGGCCCTCGGGCAGGTTCGTCGCGCTGTAGGCGTACTCGGCGATCGCCTCGATCGTCGCGCCGCGCTCCGGGTCGCCTCGCACATACCAGCGGCCCTTCTCCCAGGCCAGGTCCTCGGCGCGGGTCTCGAGCATCAGCGCGGCGAACTGCCGCGCCTTGTCGCGCACCTTGCGCGCGACGACGGCCGTCGCGCCACCGGAGACCGGCGCCGAGCTGCGCGTGCATCCGTCGGGCAAGGCGGTCGTCTCGCTGTCCGCGCAGACGCAGGGCCAGGGTCACGAGACGACGTTCGCCCAGATCGTCGCCGAGGAGCTCGGCATCTCGCCGAACGAGATCATGGTCCGCCACGGCGACACGGACAAGACGCCGTACGGCCTCGGCACGTACGGCAGCCGGTCCACGCCGGTCTCCGGCGGCGCCGTCGCGGTCGTGTCGCGCAAGGTGCGCGACAAGGCCCGCCAGTTCGCGGCGCTCATGCTCGAGACGCGCGCCGAGGACCTCGCGTGGGAGAAGGGCCGCTGGTACGTGCGAGGCGACCCGGAGCGCGGCGCCACGATCGAGTCGATCGCGGAGTACGCCTACAGCGCCACGAACCTCCCCGAGGGGCTCGAGGGCGGCCTGGACGCCAACGCGGTCTACGACCCGCCCAACCTGACGTACCCCTTCGGGGCGTACATCTCGGTTGTGGACGTCGACCCCGGCACCGGCAAGGTCCACATGCGCCGCCTCGTCGCAGTCGACGACTGTGGCGTGCGGATCAACCCGATGGTCGTCGAGGGCCAGATCCACGGCGGTCTCGTCGAGGGCATCGG
>DATMJM010000394.1:0-3126 GCA_035553935.1 Solirubrobacteraceae bacterium | reverse complement strand
ACCGTGGTCGCCGGCCAGACCGCCGCGCGCCTCGGGTACCTGTCGCGCTCGGTCGAGTTCGTCCGCTACGAGGCGGCCCGCATCGAGGACGACGAGCTCTACGAGGCGCTGGCCGAGCGCTTCGACGCGGCCGAGGCGCAGGGCGAGTCGCTGTACGACGCCATGGCCGACCTCGCCGCCGCGATGGCCTCCGACGAGGCGATCGACCCCTCGCCGGGCGAGGGCGGTCCGAGCTGGACGCTGCCGGGCCTCAACGCGGAGGCGCGGTCGATGCTGCGTGACCGCCTGATCGCGGGGATGCGCACCCCGCCCGACATCGAGATCGACGACCTCAAGCGCACCTGGAAGTACGGCTACTTCCTGCGCGCGCTGGACGAGCTGACCGAAGACGAGGAGTAAGCCGGCTCCGCGCCGCCGCCTACAGCGGGGGCGGCGGCACGAGCGCGTCGACCGCTGCCTGCACCGACGGATCGACGGGCACGCTCTGCTCGACGTCGACGAGCTCCAGCAGGCGCACCACCTCGGCGTCCGGTGCGACGGCGACGCGCAGCGTCTGCCCGCGCGCGCCCAAGCTCCGGGCGGCGTCGTGCAGCAGGTGCAGCCCGGCGCTGTCGAGGTAGTCGACGCCGTCCAGGTCGAGCACGAGGCCGCGGTCGGCGTCCCGTACCTCGCCGGCGAGCGCCCGGCCGAGATCGGCGACCGACGCGAGATCGACCTCGCCCTGGAGGCGCGCGACCGGCACGCCGCGCTCGCGCGCGAAGGCCAGTGTCGCCGCGCCCCGGCCGGGCGACCGCTGCTCGCCGCCGTTGCCCGCCGCGGCCACCAGCGCGGCTCGCGACGCGATCTGGCGGCGCAGCTCGACGTGCGTGCCCAGGACGCCGCTGACGATGTCGATGTCGTCCATCAGCACGCGCATGAGCCGCAGGCCGTGGCCGCGCTCGAGCTGCGGCCGGGGCGGTCGCCAGCTGCCGCGGTCGCTGACGCGCAGCACGACCTCGCGGCCGACGAGCCTCGCGCGGACGTCGATCGCGCTGCCCGGCGCGGCGCCCGCGTGCTCGATCGCGTTGGCGCACGCCTCCCCGACGGCGATGAGCACGTCGCCGGTCTCGCTCGGCGTCGCGCCCGCGTCGGCGAGCCAGGCGCGCAGGTCGCCGCGCAGCGCGCCGAGCTGCTCGGCCGCGGGCGCTATCGACGCCACGAACGTCGGCGCGTTCTCCGGCGCGACGCGCAGCGCGAGCAGCGCGACGTCGTCCTGGCGCAGCGCCTCGCCGTCGGCGAGCGTCGCGGTCAGGTGGTCGAGCGCCGCACCGAGCTCGCCGGGCGCCTCCGCGAGCGCCGAGCGCAGCTGCTCGAGGCGGCTGTCGATCCGCTCGTCGCGACGCTCCACCAGCCCGTCGGTGTAGAGCAGCACGCCGTCGCCGGGCGCGAGCACGAGCCGCTCCTGCGGGATCTCGGCGCCGGCGGTCGCCGTACCGAGCGGCGTCGAGCGCGCGCCCGCGAGGAAACGCGCCGCGCCGCCGGCCGCAAGGTGCAGGACCGGCATATGACCGGCGCTGACGTAGCGCAGCTCGCGCGTGAACGGCTCGAAGTCCATGTACACGAGCGTCGTGCTCATCCCGACGCGCAGCTGGTTGACCAGGCGGTGCAGCTTGCCGACGACGCCGGCCGGTTCGAGCCCTTCGATCGCGTACGCGCGAAGCGCGTTGCGCAGCTGGCTCATCGTCGCGGCAGCTTCGATCCCGCGCCCGACGACGTCGCCGATGACGACGCCGACGCGGCCGTCCGGCAGCGGGACGACGTCGTACCAGTCGCCGCCGACCTGCGTCTGGCGCGTGCCCGGCAGGTAGCGGTACGCGAGCTCGACGCCCTCGACGTGCGGCAGCGTGCTCGGGAGCATGCTGCGCTGCAGCGTGTGCGCGACGCGCCGCTCGCCCAGATCCTGCACCATCCCGATGAGGTACTGCGGGCGGCCTTCGGCGTCGCGGAACAGGCTGCCGCTGATCTCGACCCAGATCGAGTCGCCGGCCGCGTCGAGGTAGCGCTTCTCGAACCGGAACACGGGGACCTTGCCCGCGGCGACCAGCCGCATCGCGTAGCGGGTGAACGCGACGTCGTCAGGATGCGTGATCGCCGCCGGGCCCAGCCGCAGGAGCTCCGCCCGCGAGCGGCGCACGGTCTCGCAGTAGGCGTCGTTGACCTGAACGAAGTTGCCTGCGAGGTCCAGCAGCGAGACGCCGATCGGCGCCTGCTCGAAGGCGATCCGGAAGCGCTCCTCGCTCTCGCGCAGCGCCGCCTCCGCCGCGCGCTCGCGCGTCATGTCGCGCGCGATCGTCGCGTAGAAGTCGACCTCGCCGCCGGGCGTCGTGCGCGCGACGATCACCTGCGAGATCGGGATCTCGTGGCCGTCGCGGTGAAGCCGCGCGAGGTCCCCGCGCCAGACGCCCTCGCGGCGGGCCACCTCCAGCGCCTCGTTGAGCACGCGCTCGCGCGCCCAGGCCGGCGAGAACTCGCCGATCCGCCGGCCCGTGATGTCCTCGTCGAGCCCGATGCCGACCATCCGGCGGCCGGCCGGGTTGACGTACAGCAGGTTGTTGTCGCCGTCGGCGATCGAGACCCAGTCCGACGTCGCTTCGAGCACCGCGCCGTAGCGGCGCTCGGTCGCGCGGGCGCGCGCACGCAGGTCCTCGTCGGCGTAGACGACGAGCAGCGCGTCGCCGAGGCGCGATGCCGAGACGTCGAAGCGCCCGGAGAAGTCGGCGCGCTCGGCGAACGCGCGGCTCTGGTCAACGCGCGCACGCAGCGGCTCGCCGGAGTCCACCACCGCCGCGAAGCGTGCGAGCAGCTTCGGCGAGAAGTCCGGCACCATCTCGAGCAGGCGGCGGCCGAGCAGCGGTGACGGCGCAGGACCGCCCACGAGCGAGCAGGCCAGCCGGTTGGCGTAGTCGAAGACGAAGTCGACGACCGCACCCGCGTCGTCGCGCACCGGCTGGAGTACGACCGTGGCCTCCGGCAGCTCGTCGAGGGCGGCGAGCGCGCGTGCGCTGTCCATGGGGATGTTCTACCGGAGGATCGGCGAGCGCCCGGCGAGTTTCGGGCAGCGATCCGGCCTCAGAGGCGCTGGCCGAG
>DATMJM010000393.1:0-2673 GCA_035553935.1 Solirubrobacteraceae bacterium | reverse complement strand
AAGCGGGGAGACGCACGGACGCCCCTGCACGGCGACTGGGACGTCCTCGTCTGCGGCGCGAGCTTCGCCGGACTGACGGTCGCGCGCGAGCTCGCGCGCACCGATGCGCGCGTGCTCATCGTCGACCGCTACGAGATCGGCGAGCGCCAGACGAGCGCCTGCGCGGCGCCGACGACGTGGCTGGAGCACCTCGGCCTGATGGACGCCGTCCAGCAGACGTTCGGCGAGCTCGTCGTCCACGTGCCCGGCCGCACGCTGCGCTGGCCGCTGCCCTTCACGTTCTCGACGTTCGACTATCGGCGCATCTTCGCGCTGCTGCGCGAGCAGTCCGAGGCTTCGGCGGAGTTCGAGACGGCGAAGGTCGAGGGGCGCACCGGCTTCACCGTCCACACCGACCGCGGCGACCTGCGCGCGCCGCTGATCGTCGACGCGCTCGGCTGGCGGCGGATCCTCGGCGCGGGAGCCAACGTTCAGCCCCCGAACGCGCGGCTGTCGCGCGGTCTGGAGGTCCACCCGCATGCCGGCGGCGACGACCTCGAGCTGTGGATCGATCCGAAGTACGTCCGCCGGGGCTACTCGTGGTCGTTTCCCGCCGACGGCGAGCTGCGCGTCGGCGTCGGCTCGTTCGACCCGCGCGACCACGTCAAGGAGCCGACGCTGCAGCTCGCCTCCGACGTCGGCGTGCCCGCCGAGCGCTGGCAGGGCAACTGGATCCCGCACCAGCTGCGGCCCGCCACGGAGGACGGCATCTTCTTCGTCGGCGACTCGGCCGGCCACTGCCTGCCGACGACCGCGGAGGGCATCCGCCCGGCGTTCTACTTCGGCCTCGCGCTCGGGCGCGAGCTCGCCGACGTCGTCGAGGGGCGCCAGACGCGCGAGCAGGCGCTCGCGCGCTACGCCGCGTTCTCCGACGACCACCTGTGGCAGTACCGCTGGCTGCTGCGCGTGCAGAACTGGGTCGGGCGGATCACGCCGACGCGCCTGCTGACGCCGGCGATCCACGCGATCTCGCCGCCGTGGCTCGTGCGCTGGTCGTTCGGCCACTACCGCGACATCTGCCCGCCCGAGTTCGCCGCGCGATCACCTTCCCCGATGCTGGCTTCGACGGCGGAACAAGCTCCGCCTCTGGTCGAGGCGTAGATCCGCGGAAACCACCGCCGGGACGTGCGCGGAGCCGCGCGAGCCCATGCGCTCTGCCGCTCGCGGCCGACGCGACGTACTGCCCGGCGGCCGCTACTCCCGCACGACGAGGTACGTCCCGAGGCCCAGCAGGACGATGCCCACAACCTTGAGCACGCTGACCGGATCGCGGTTGACGCCCAGCCACCCGAAGTGGTCGGCGAGCACGGACATCGTCAGCTGGCCGGTGATCGTCGCCGCCACCACCGCGCCCGCGCCGAGCGTGCGCACCGTGACGAGCACCGTCGTCACGTAGATCGCGCCCAGGAGGCCGCCGGTGAGGTAGTACCACGACAGCTCCCGCGCGGCCCCGATCGTGCCGAAGCCGCCCTTGACGAGCGCCGCGATCAGCGCGAGCACGATCGTCCCGAGCGCGAACGAGACGAACGCCGCCTGGAAGGTTCCGACGGACTTCCCCAGCATCGAGTTGATCGGCGCCTGCAGCGCCACGAACCCGCCGGCGATCGCCGTCAGCAGCACCGCGGCGCCGCGATCCACCCTACTTGGCCTCCATCCAGGTCGGCCCCACGCCGATGTCGACGGCCAGCGGCGGGTCGTGCTGCCAGACGGCGCACATCTCGCGGCGGATGAGCTCGCGGACGGCCTCGACCTCGTCCGGCGGGCCTTCGAAGAGCAGTTCGTCGTGGACGGTGAGGATCGGCCGGACGGGCGAATCGCGCAGCGCGGCGTCGACACGGACCAGCGCGAGCTTCATGACGTCGGCGGCCGTCCCCTGGATGACGGTGTTGACCGCGAGGCGCTCTCCGAGCGTGCGCACCTGCCAGTTGCGCGCCTTGAGCTCGGGGACCTGGCGCCGCCGGCCCCACAGCGTCGTGACGTGGCCCTTCTCGCGCGCGCTCTCGATCGTCCCCTCGATGAACGCGCGCACCGCGGGGAAGCGGTCGAGGTACGTGTCGATGATCTCCTTGGCCTCCTCGCGCGGGATGCCGAGGCGGTCCGCCAGGCCGTAGTCGCTGAGGCCGTAGACGATGCCGTAGTTGATCATCTTCGCCTTCGAGCGCTGGTTGAGGTCGAGCTGCTCGGGCGGCGTGCTGAAGACCTTCGACGCCGTCGCGGTGTGGACGTCCTCGCCGCGCACGAAGATCTCCTTGAGCACCGGCTCGTCGGCGATGTGCGCCAGGACGCGCAGCTCGACCTGCTCGTAGTCGGCGCTCAGCAGCACGTTGCCTGGCGCCGCATCGAAGCAGCCGCGGATCTCGCGGCCGAGCGCAGTGCGGATCGGGACGTTCTGCATGTTGGGGTTCGTCGACGCGAGGCGACCGGTCGTCGCGGCCGCCTGGAGGAACGTCGTGTGGATGCGCGACTCGCCGTCGACGAGCTGCGGCAGCACGCTGAAGTACGTCTTGTCGAGCTGGTTGAGCTCGCGCCAGCGCTCGATCAGCGGGATGATCTCGTGCTCGCCGCGGATCGCCTGCAGCACGCGCGCGCCCGAGGTCCCGGAGGGCGAGCTGCTGGCGGTCGACGGCTCGTGGC
>DATMJM010000392.1:0-11514 GCA_035553935.1 Solirubrobacteraceae bacterium | reverse complement strand
GACGAGGAGGCCGGGCGGCGGGTCGTCGTCCTGTGGCTGCTACCGATCACTGCAGCGGAGGCGCAGTACGCGCGCGAGAACGGCCACGAGGCGCTGGAGAAGCTCATCGAGGACAGCAGGGCGAACGTCGCCCACCCGCTGCGCCCGTCGCTCGTGTGAGTCGCCGCGCCTACCGCGCGCCGTCGTGGCGCTGGCGCGCCTGCGCCATCACGCGGCTGAGGAAGACGGGGTTGCCGACGAGGTAGCGCCGCCACATGCGCTTGGGCTCGATCGCGAGCCGGAAGATCCACTCCAGGCCGTTGTCCGACAGCGACGCGGGTGCGCGCGGCACCCGTCCCGAGACGAAGTCGAACAGCGCGCCGACGCTCCACAGCACGTCGCAGTTCAGCCGGTCGACGGTTCGCTGCGCCCAGATCTCCTGCTTGGGAGTGCCCATGCCGACGAGCAGGATGTCGGGCTTGCGCGCGTTGATGTCCTCGATGACGCGCTCGTCGTGCCCCGAGCCGATCTCGAAGTAGCCGTGGTGCGTTCCGACGACGCGGAGGTTTGGGCGGGCGCGGCGCAGGCGCTGGCCCGCCTGCGCGGCGACGCCGGGGTCGCAGCCGAGCAGGTAGACCGAGCGGTTGCGCTCCTCGCACAGCGCGGCGAGGTTCCAGATCCAGTCGGCGCCCGTCATCCGGTGCGGGATCTCGGCGCTCAGCGCCTTGGCGGCGAGCCGCACGCCGTAGCCGTCGCAGTAGACGAGGTCGGCCTGCTCGAGCGCGGTCCGCAGCGCCGGGTCCTCGCGCGACTGGTTGAGCACGTGCGCGTTGACGTACATGACTCGCTTGGTCGGCTCGCCGCTGCCGACCCAGCCGACGATCCGCGCCAGCAGCTCGTCGGGATGCCCGAGCTCGATGGGCAGCTCGAAGATCCTCGACTGGCGCGCTGGCGACGACGACGTGGTGGCGGCTTCCGTGACCTCGGGCACGACGCGAAGATCCTACCGGCCGCCCTTGCGCCAGACGAACAGGTGGCCGCGCGCCTCGCCATCGAGCCCCAGGTCGCCGACGGCATCGGTCACCCCCGGATAGTCGTCGTCCTGCCAGTCGTGGAAGGCGATGATGCCGCCGTGCGCCACCGCGGGCTCCCAGGTCCGGAACGTCGCGACCGTCTCGTCGTACTCGTGCGAGGAGTCGATGAAGACGGCGTCGACCGGGGGTGGATCGGCCGGGCCGCGACCGCCCGGGCGGTCATGCAGGTGCACGCGGGCGCGGTCCTCCGCGGCGAGCAGCGCCAGGTAGCGCTCGCGCTGCGGATGCGCCTCGACGTCCCAGCTGTGCACCTCGCGCCCGGGCCGAGCGAGCGCCAGGCAGCAGGTCGTCCAGGCCGCCGCGGTGCCGATCTCCGCGACGCGCCGCGCGCCGGCCAGCGCGTCGAGCAGCACGCGCAGCTCGGCCGGCCGGCAGGCGACGTCGATGCTCCACGTGTCGTGCGCGGCCTGCGCGCGGCGCATCGCTCGCAGCCAGAACCCGGCGACCGGGCGCGGCAGCTGCGCGAGGCTCGCCGCCTGCAGCGCGAGGCGCCGGGCGCGCTCGATGCCCGAGCGGCGGTCATCGGCACGAAAGAGGTGCAGTCGGCCGTTGGCCATCGCCGCAACCTACTGCGCGGCTTCGGCGTGAGATGGTTCCGGCGTGCCGATCGTCGCCATCGACGCGCGTGACGCGTACGGCCCGCAGCTGCGTGGATGGGGACGCTACGTGCGCGACCTCGTCGGCGCGCTGCCCGAGCACCCGGACCTCGAGTACCACGTCATCTCGCAGGGCGGTCGCGGCCCCGAGCTGTTCTTCGAGCAGTTCGAGCTGCCGGTCCTGCTGCGCCGCAGCCGCGCCGACCTCGTCCACGCCCCCAACTGCTTCCTGCCCCTCGCGCGGCCCTGCATGGGCGTCGTGACGATCCACGACCTCGCCTTCGAGGTCTTTCCCGACGACTTCTCCAGGCGCACCGGCTGGAAGTACCGCACGTTCACGCGTCGCGCCGCGCGCTCGGCGCAGCGCGTCATCTGCGTCTCGGGCTACACGGCGGCGGACGTCGTGCGGCGCTACGACGTCGACGAGGCGCGCGTGCGGATCATCCCCAACGCGCCGTCGCTGCCGATCGGCGAGGAGCGCGTGCCCGACGAAGGCCCCTACCTGCTGGCGGTCGGCGACCTGCGCCCGAAGAAGAACCTCATGCGCCTCGTGCACGCGTTCCGGCAGCTGCGCAACGACGGCCTCGAGCACCGGCTCGTCCTGGCGGGGGTCGACGGCGGCCCGGAGGCCTCGCGCGTGCGCGAGGCGGCGGCGGGCGAGCCGGTGCGGCTGACGGGCTACCTCTCCGATGCGCGGCTCGACGCGCTGATGCGCGGCGCGGACGCGCTCGTGCACCCGTCGCTCTACGAGGGCTTCGGGCTCGTCCTCGTCGAGGCGATGGCACGCGGGGTGCCGGTCGTCGCGGCGCGCGCGACGGCGCTGCCCGAGACGGGTGGCGACGCGGCCGCGTACTTCGACCCGCTCGACGTCGGCGACATGGCGGCCGCGATCGGCGGCGTCGTCGGCGACCGCGAGCGCCACGCGGAGCTGGCGCGGCGCGGCGTCGAGCGCGCGCGCCGGCTGTCGTGGGCCACCAGCGCGGCGCTGACGGTGGCGGTCTACGAGGAGATGCTGACGTGAGCCCCGCGAGCGGCGCGCGTTCGTGACGGAGCGCGTGCAGCGCACCACCGTCGTGATGCTCAGCGTCGACGAGGCGCACCTGCTCGAGCGCTCGCTGCCGGCGGCCATCGCGCAGCCGGGCGCGGAGGTCGTGGTCGTCGACAACGCGTGCACCGACGCGACGCGCTCGGTCGCGGAGGCCTGTGGCGCGCGCGTGCTCGGCCTGCGCGAGCGGGTGTCCTACGCGGCGGCGATCAACAGGGGCATCGTTTCGACGGAGGGCGACGCCGTGCTGCTGCTCAATGCCGACTGCGTGCTGGACGGCGGGTTCCTCGCGGCCGCGCGCCCGCGCCTGGCCCAGCGCGACGTCGGGTCGGTCGCGCCGCGGCTGCTGCGCGCGACGGGGATGCAGCCGCGCGACCGGCTCGAGCGGCTGGATGCCGCCGGGATGGTCATCGACCGGCGGCGCAAGAACACGCTCGTCGGCCATGACGAGCCGGCGTCCCGGTATCTGGAGGCGGCGGAGATTTTCGGCGGCGACGGAGCCTGCGTGCTGTACCGGCGCGAGGTGCTCGAGGCGTGCGCCGTCGGCGGCGAGGTGCTCGACGAGGACCTCGAGCTGTGGGCGTCGGACGCCGACCTGGCGTGGCGCGCGCGGCTGCTGGGCTGGCGCTGCATCTACGAGCCGCGCGCGGTCGCGTGGCACATGCGCTTCTACTCGCCGACGACGCGCGACAGCCTGCCGGCGGCGCACCGCCGGCTGCAGTTCCGCAACCGCCTGCTGATGATCGCCAAGAACGACTCGTGGGCGGACGTGCGCGGCGACCTGCACCGGATCGCGCTCTACGAGCTGCTCGCGCTGGGCCACGTGCTGCTGCGCGAGCGCCACCTGCTGCGCGCCTACTGGGCGGCGCTGCGGGCGCTGCCGGCGGCGCGGCGGCGGCGGGCGGTGGTGCAGGGCGAGCGCGCGCGCGGCATCCGGCCGCCGTTCGGGCTGCGCGCGCCGCGCTGAGGTCAGCCCTCCTGCTCGGTCGGGCGGATCAGCAGCTCGTTGATCGCCGTGCGCCGGGGGCGGGTGACGATGAAGGCGATCGCGTCGGCGATGTCCTCGGCCCCGAGGCGCTCGATCTCGCGGTCCTTCTCGCGCAGCGGCTCACGGATCTCGGCGCGCGTGTGGTCGAGCAGCTCGGTGACGACCGCGCCCGGCTCGACGAGCGACACGCGCACGTGGCGGCGCGCGACCTCCTGGCGCAGCGACTCGCTGAACGCGCCGACGCCGTGCTTGGTGAGGTTGTAGACGCCGGAGTTCCTGCGTGCCACCCGCCCGGCGACCGAGCTCACGTTCACGAGGTCGGCGACGCGCCGCGGCGCTTGCTCGGCGGACCTCAGCAGGTGCGGGAGCGTGGCGTGGGCGACGTAGAGCAGCCCCTTGAGGTTGAGGTCGATCATCCGGTCCCACTCCTCCGTGGGAGCGTCCGCGATCGGGCCCAGCAACATGACGCCGGCGTTGTTGATCACGGTGTCCAGGCGGCCGAACCGCTCGACGGCGTCGGCTACGAGCCGGCGGACCTGGTCCTCGTCGGTGATGTCGGCCTCGACGGCGAGCGCGGTGCCGCCGTCGTTGCCGATCTGCTCGGCGAGGGCGTCGAGGCGGTCCTTGCGCCGCGCGACGATCACGACGGCGGCCCCGTGCCGCGCGAGCTCGCGCGCGGTGGCGTCGCCGATCCCGCTGCTGGCGCCGGTGACGAGCGCGACAGTGTCCTGGAGTGGTTCGGTCATCGGAGCAGGGTTCCCGTTACGGGCGGCGTCTGATCGCGGCCGCAGCTCGTGTGGCAGCTGTGCAGCGCGATACGCGGCAGATGCGCCACGCGCCGGAGTGCCGCGGGGCGTGTGGCAGCTGTGCAGCGCCATGCGCGGCAGATGCGCCACGACTGCGCGACCCCGCCGGCGCGCCCGCCCGCCGGCGGGGTCGCGGCGCGCGGGCGCCGCCACCGGAGGGCGAGTTCGGGCGGGCCGGAAGCTATGCAGTGACATGGGCAGCAAGTTCGCCACGACCGCCTGGATCGCGCGGAGCCAGAAGGGGCGGGTGGCGTGGCGTCAGCTCGTTGCGGCCGGCGTCGACCGGCACACGATCCAGCGCTGGCTCACCGACGGACGTCTGCGCGCCGTGCACGTCGGCGTGTACGCCGTCGGCCACGTCGCGCCGTCGCTCGACGGCGACTACATGGCCGCCGTGCTCGCGAGCGGCGAGGGCGCCGTCCTCAGCCACCGCGCGGCGGCGTACAAGCTCGCGATCCTGCGCGGCACGCCGCCGCCCCCCGAGACGACCGTGCCGACGACGGCGCACCGCCGGCGGGACGGCATCGTCATCCACCGCGTGAGGACCCTGCACGAGCTCGACACGGCGGCGACCGACGACAACATCCCGATCACGATCGTCCCGCGCGTCCTGCTGGACCTCGCGCCACGGGCGTCGCCGAAGCAGCTCAGCCGGCTCTGCCATGAGGCCTGGGTCCGCCACGAGTGCGGCCCGGGCAGAGTCGAGGCCTGCATCGCGCGCAACCCGCACAAGCCGGGCGCGGCAAGGCTGCGCCGGGCGCTCGGCTCGGACGTCACCCTGTCCTTCCTCGAGGACGCCTTCCTCGCGCTGCTCGCCGACCACGACCTACCGCTGCCGCGTACGAACATCGACCATGCCGGCGACACCGTCGACTGCCACTGGCCGCACCTCGGCGTGACGGTCGAGCTGCTCGGCTATCGCTTCCACGCGAGCCGGCAGGCGTTCGAGGAGGACGTCGCTCGCAGGCGCCGCTCGGGCCACGTCGCCTACACCTACGGCGACGTGACCGAGCGCGGCGCCGTCGCCGCGGCCGAGCTGCGAGCGCTGCTGCGCTAGCCGCCCGCCCGCTCGCGCGCCGCAGCGAAGAGCTTCGCCACGGCCGGCTTCATGTAGTAGTCGGTGCCGCCGTCGTCGCGGCCCTCGGTCGCGAGCGGCAGCGCGCGGCCGAGCTTGCGCGAATAGCGGCCCGGCCACGCGAGGATCCCGGCAACGCCGTGCGCGCCCTTCTCGAGGTTCAGGCGCGAGGCGAGCTCGTTGCCCGCGATGCGCTCGCCGGCGGCGTCGATCAAGAGGTCGAACAGCGCGCGCGCGGGCGGTGCGAGCTTGCCGTACAGCCACGCCGCCTCGTCGGCGTCGGCGGCCGACCACGGCGCCGCCTCGGCGGCGAAGGCATGCCGCGGGCCGCGTGGCCCGCGAGGGTTCGACGGCCCCGCGGGAACCCCGGCGCCCCCCGGTCCTCGCGGTCCGGGGCCGGGGCCGGGGCCGCGCCGCCGGCCGCCGCCGGCGTCCGGCGGCTCGCCGGGGCCGTCCCTGAGGAAGCTCGCGAACCAGACGTAGAACTCCGGCACGCGCTCCTCGGGGACGGCGACGGTGATCTGCTTGTCGGCCATCAGGCCGCTCCGGCCTCCTCGCCCGGACCCGACGGCGCGGCATCGTGCTCGTGGCGCCCACCGCAGCGGTGCCCGCGGCCACGGCCGCGGCGGTGCAGCGAGCCGGCGAGGAAGTGGCCATAGAACGCGTAGAACTCGGCCACGCGATCCGCGGGAACGTCGATCGTGATCTGCTTGTCCTGTATGACGGGCTCGGTCGTCATCGCCGACCCTCCTTTCCTTGCTTGCCTATAGCAGCATATACCGGTAGATACTTAAGTACAAGAGGAGGTTGCGATGGGCGTGCTCGCGATGATCGAGATCGATGGCGACCCGCGGCTGATCGCGGCCGCGATCGCGGAGCTCGAGCGGCTGCTGCCGCCGGCGCCCGGCCTGCTGGCGCGGATCGTCGCCCCCACCGACGACGGGATGATCCTCGTTCAGCTGTGGGAGTCGCCAGCGGCGCGGCAGGCGAACGCCGACGACCCCGACCACCGCGACGCCCTGCGCGCCTCGGGCATGATCGACGCGATGACCGCCACGCGCTCCCGCGTCTTCGACGCAGCGCAGCTCACGCTCCCAAGCCTCTAGAGGAGCGGCACAGCTGTCTGTCGTCGTCAGGATCGCCGATCCGCGCCGCCGCCGGGCTACCAGGAGCGCGTGAGCCCGCCGTCGACGAGCAGCGACTGGCCCGTCACGTAGCCCGCCGGCACCGAGCACAGGAACGTCGCCGCGGCGGCGACCTCGTCAGCCCTGCCCAGCCGCGCCGCCGGGATCTCGGAGCGCGCCGCCTGCTCGGCGACCTCGAGGCCGCCGTAGCGCGACGCCAGCCGGTCGGTCGCGATGCGCCCCGGCAGGACGGCGTTGAACGTCACGCCGCGCGCGGCGTACTCGCGCGCGAGGTGCTTCATCGCCGCAAGCAGGCCGGGCCGGTTGGCGGTCGACAGCTGCAGCCCCGCGAGCGGCTCGCGCGCCGTGCTCGACGACACCGCCACCACGCGGCCGAAGCCGCGCTCGCGCATGCCCGGCACCACCCGTGCCATGACCAGCATCGGCGAGACCACGAGCGAGCGGTGCGCGGCCTCCCACTCGCCCGCCGCAATCGCGAGCGGGTCGTCGAAGCGCGGCGGCCCGCCGGTGTTGACGACGTAGACGTCGATCGGCCCGAGGTCCGCGCCGACGGCATCGACGAGCGGGTCGACGGCGGCGAGGTCGGCGCTGTCGAACGTGTAGCCGCGCCCGCCCACGGCAGCGGCCACCTCGCGCACGCCGTCCGCCGAGCGTGCGGCAACCGCCACGCGCGCGCCCTCAGCCGCCAGCGCCACCGCGATCGCGCGGCCGATCCCGCGCGATGCGCCCGTGACGAGCGCCACGCGCCCGGAGAGCCCGAGATCCACCGCGTCAGTCCTGGGCCGGCTCGGGCCCGCGTGCGATGACCGCCATCCGGTCGCGGAAGTCCGGCGCCCACATCCGGTCCGCCAGCCGCGCCGCCCGCGCGCCGCGCAGCAGCGCCCGCGCCAGCGCGGGCGAGTAGCCGCCCACGCGCTCGAGGTAGTAGCGCACGCTGAAGGCCTTGGGCGAGGTGCCGACGTCGAGCACGGTCCAGCCGTGGCGCTCCAGCAGCGTGCGCAGCGAGCCGCGCGTGAAGAACTGCACGTGCGTCGGGATGACCGACCACCAGCGGCCGCGCAGCCCGCGCGCGATGACGCTGCCCGCGTCCGGCAGCGCCAGCCAGGCGATCCCGCCCGGGCGCAGCAGCTCGGCCATCCGCTCCAGCGCCTCTGCCGGACGCGGCAGGTGCTCGATCACATCGCCCATGACGATCGCGTCGAAGTGGCCGAGCGGCAGCTGCGTCGTGAAGAGGTCGCCCGTGCGGACGTCGAGGTCCAGCCGGTCGCGTGCGTAGGCCGATGCGAACTGCGACGGCTCGACGCCGACCACCGACCAGCCGCGCTGCTGCGCCTCGGAGAGCAGGAAGCCGACCCAGCAGCCGAGGTCCAGCAGCGTGCGGTGGCGCGGGCCGCCGTTGTTGGGGATCGGGACCGGCGTGAGGTGGCGCTCGATCCGCTCCAGCGCGCGCCGCGCCGTCTCGCGCTGACCCGCCTCCTCGGCCACGTAGTCCTCCGACGCGGCATCGGCATACGCGCTCTCGAGCACCGCGTCGGCCGGCATCGGATCGGTCTGGCGGTGGCCGCAGGCGGGGCAGCGGACGATGTCGCCCAGCGCCGTCCCGAAGCGGTCGGTGGTCGGGATCAGGCCTTCGGGGCCGGCGTCGCCGGCCACCTTGAGGTGGGCGACGAGGCCGGCGGCGCCACAGGCTGCACAGCGTGTCACGCCGGGCAGCCTACGGCCGCGTGGCCCGTGCTGCAGCCCGCGCCGTCCGGCCACGGCTCCACGGCGCCGACCACGCACTACGATCAGCGGCGTGGGCGAACGGCATCTGGGCCTGCTGAGCATCGTCGCGCCGATGCTCGACGAGGAGGGCACGGCGCGAGCGTTCTGCGACCGTGTGCGCTCCGCGCTCGACGAGCTCCCGTGGGAGCTCGTCGTCGTCGACGACGGCTCGACCGACCGCACGCCGCAGATCCTCGCCGACGTGGCGCGCGCCGACGAGCGCGTGAAGGTCGTCACGCTGTCGCGCAACTTCGGACACCAGACGGCGATCACTGCCGGCTTGGACCACGCGAGCGGCGACGTCGTCGTGATGATCGACTCCGATCTGCAGGACCCGCCCGAGCTCGTGCTGACGATGCTCGAGCACTGGCGCGCGGGCAGCGACGTCGTCTATGCCACCCGCACCGACCGGGAGGGGGAGTCGCGCTTCAAGCTCAAGACCGCCGAGTGGTTCTACCGCCTCATGGGTCGCGTCTCCGACGTCCCGCTGGCCGCCAACTCCGGCGACTTCCGCCTGCTGGACCGGCGCGCGCTCGACGCGCTGCTGACGATGCGCGAGCGCAACCGCTACCTGCGCGGGATGACGTCGTGGGTCGGCTTCACGCAGACGGCCCTGCCCTACAGCCGCGAGGCGCGCCACGCCGGCGAGACGAAGTACCCGGTCCGCAAGATGGTGCGCTTCGCGCTCGACGCGATCGCCTCGTTCTCACACGCGCCGCTGCAGATCGCCACGGTCGCCGGCTTCGCCTGCGCGATGCTCGCGTTCCTCGCGATCCCGGTCGCGATCGTCTTCCGGATCTTCGGCGAGTTCGTCCCCGGCGTCACGACGACGGTCGTGGCGGTGCTGCTGCTCGGCGGCATCCAGCTCATGGCGATCGGGATGATCGGCGAGTACGTGGGGCGCATCTACGACGAGGTCAAGCGGCGGCCGCTGTACGTCGTGCGTGAGCGGACCAACGTGACCGCGGCCGAGGATGAGCGCGAGCGCGCCCCCGTCTAGCAGCATCCGGCGAACGCGGGCGCTGACGGCGCTCGGAGCGATGATCTCGGTTGCGGCGCTCGCCGCCGTGGTCGCCTGGGCCGCCCACCAGGAGCCGCCGCAGCTGCCCGGCTCGGCGAGCCACCTCGCGCAGTTCGCGGCGGCGATCGGGTTCTACCTGGCCGGCTGCGCCGTGCGGGCCGAGCGCTGGTACGAGCTGCTGCGCTACAACGGCGCGCGGCCGCGGCGGCGCGACGCCTACGGGCTCGTCGCCGTGGCCTACTTCGGCAACAACGTCGTGCCCGCGCGGGCCGGCGACGCCCTGCGCGTCGTGCTGATCACGCCGCGCGCAGGCACGAACGCGCGCACCGTGATCGGGACGATCGTCGCCGAGCGCGTGCTCGACGTCGTCGTCCTGCTCGGGCTCTTCGTCGTGCTCGCCTACGGCGTGCTCGGCGGCATCGACGTACCCTCCGCCGGCCGGCTCGTGTTCGCGGCGCTGCTCGTCGCCGGGCTCATCGCGCTCGCAGCGGCCGCGGCCTGGGTCCTGCACCGGCGCGGCCACCTGCGCCGCGTGCTGGCGTTCCTCGCGCCGATGGCGGAGGCGACGCGCAACCTGCGCTCCAACCACGGCAGGCAGCTGCTGGGGATCACGCTCGCGGTCTGGGCGCTGGAGTGGATCGCGTGGTGGCTGGCGGCGCACGCGGCAGGCCTGGACCTCGCGCTGCTGGAGGTCGGCTACCTCATGGGCCTGGCCTCGATGTTCGCCCTCGTGCCGAGCGGCCCCGGCTACGTCGGCACGTTCGACGCGGCGGTCGTCTTCGGCGTCCGGGCGTTGAGGTACAGCGGAGCGCAGGCGCTGTCGTACGTGCTGCTGCTGCGCTTCGTCGTGACGGTCCCGGTCACGCTGATCGGGCTCGTCGTGCTCGTGGCCGGCTATGGCGGCCTGCACCGCATGCGCGCGCTGGTGAGGCCGACGTGAGGGTCGCGGTCATCGGCGCGGGCGTGGCAGGCCTGGTCTGCGCGTACCGGCTCGCGCAGGAGGGCCACGCCTGCGACGTCTACGAGCGCTGGCCGGGCCTCGGCGGCCAGGCCGCGACGCTCGACGTCGGCGGCGGCGACCTGCTCGAGCGCTACTACCACCACCTCTTCACGAGCGACCGCCACATCGTCGAGCTCTACGAGGAGCTCGGCATGGGCGACGAGCTCGAGTGGAAGCCGTCCTCGATGGCGTTCTTCGTCGACGGGCGCCAGTGGGCGTTCAACACGCCGCTGGACCTCCTGCGCTTCGCGCCGCTGTCGCCGCCCGCGCGGCTGCGGATGGGCCTGGCGGTGCTGCTGCTGCAGAAGCGCGCCAAGGAGGTCGAGCCGTTCGAGTCGATCACCGCGCGCGAGTGGATCGAGAAGCGGATGGGGCGTGGGCCGTGGCGCAAGGTCTGGGGCCCGCTGCTGCGGGGCAAGTTCGGCGAGCGCGCCGACGACATCTCGATGGCGTGGCTGTGGAGCAAGCTGACGCTGCGCCGGCAGCTCGAGGGCGAGGAGGCGCGCCACGAGCTGCTCGGCTATCCCGCGCACTCGTGGGAGTTGCTGTTCGAAGCGCTGCGCGGCGCGATCGTCGCCGCCGGCGGCCGGGTGCTCGTCGACCGCCCCGCGATCGCGCTGCACCGCGACGGCGACGCAGCGCTGCGCGTGACGGCCGGCGCAGCGGGCTCGTTTCGCGCCGGGCACGACCCGCGCGGCTTCACGCCGGCGCCCGACGCGCCCGACGAGCGCTACGGCGCCGTCGTCGCGACCGTCCCGAGCGACGTGTTCGCCGCGCTGCTCGACGACGACCTCGCCGCCGCGATCGGCGAGGAGTACCTCGGGCGCCTGGCGGCTACCGAGTACCACACGGCCCTGTGCCTGCTGCTCGAGCTCGACCGCCGCTTCTCGCCGTTCTACTGGACGAACATCGCCGACCCGGAGCTGCCCTTCGTCGGGCTCGTCGAGCACACGAACTTCATCTCGCCGCAGCGCTACGGCGGGCGGCGGTTTTTGTACGTC
>DATMJM010000391.1:0-4573 GCA_035553935.1 Solirubrobacteraceae bacterium | reverse complement strand
GTTGACGAGGCCGGCCGTGAACGCCGCCGCGAAGACGAGGGCGACGAGCATTGTGCCGGAGATGAACAGCTTGTACCAGCCGGGTCCCTCGGCGATCTTCAGGTTCGGATCGACCGTGACGAGCGTCTTGGCTGAGCCGTAGGTCGCGTCGATGACGCTCTCGTCGAGCGTGAAGACGGCCGTCACCGTCTCGAGGAGGAAGATCGCGACGAGCCCGATCGCGCCGAACAGCAGCATGCCGGCGCTCTTGTCGTAGGGCGTGAAGAGAGCGCGCGCGAGACCCTCGATGCGGCGCGGCCGGAAGTGCGGGATCTCTTGCTCGGCGACGCCGCCGTCCTTCTCCACGAGGCCGACGGGCCTGCCGTCCTCGAGCGCCACGGCGGCGAAGCGCTCGGCGACGCACGGTCCCGCGAGCGACGGAGCGACGATGTCGGCGAGCGACGTGAACTGCGTGTTCGGGATCATGCCCGCGACCTGCTCGGCCATCGTCCAGTCGAAGATCGTCAGCAGCAGCGGCACGTCCTGCGACACGGCGCGCACCATCAGCGCGAACCGCAGGACGACTGCGTCGCTGAGCGCGACCACCGCGACGTGGCCGACGCGCTCGGTCTCGAGCGCCGCACGCACTGCGTCCTCGTCGGGCGCTGGAAGGCGGACCAAGCGGGCCCCCACGGCCTCCAGCGCAGCCGCGGTCTCGTCGCTCAGGTCGCCCTCCCCGATGAGGACGACGACCGGCTGTGCGGCGGCCTGTTCCCCGCGCTCGTCGGTCGGCTCGTGGGCGCTCATCCGCGGCTCATGTTGTTGTGGGTCTGGGGGTGGTCGGCGGATGGCGGTGGGCCTCCTATCCGGCCTTGCGGCCGTGGCCGGGCGGCAGCTTAGAGAGGCGGCCGCGCGCTGGGAAGAGCGGGGTCGTGCCGAGTCAGGCGCGCGCCCCCGCGCGCGCCGCGTGCACGAGCACCGACGACGGGAGCGCACAGGCGATGTGCTGCGCGTCGCAGCTGCATGACAGCGCCCCGCAGGGGCAGGCGACCGGATGGCTCAGGCCGGCGGCGACCGAGGCCGCCCGGCGGGCGACGGCCACGACGCCCACGACCGTGAGCAGGATGACGGCGGCCGCGAACGCGGCCACCGAGCGGGCGGCCAGCAGCGGGCCTGCGAACGTCGCGACGGCCGCCGCGGCGCCCTGCACGGCTGCGAATGCCGCGCGGTAGCGGCCCGTCGCCGCGTGCGGTGCGATCCCGGTGACGACCGCCGGCATGAGGGAGATCAGCGTGGCCTCGCCGGCCGACCACGCGAGGGTGGTGACCAGCGGGTCGCGCAACAGCGCCGCTGCGGCGATGCCGCCACCCTGCAGCGCCCCCGCGGCACCCAGCGCTACCGCGCCGGGCACGCGCGCGACGGCCCGCCACAGCACGAGCGGGAAGGCCACGAGCGTCGCCGCGTTGACGAGCACCATGAGCCGGTAGTCGGCGTCGTCGAAGATCTCGGCCAGCCCGGCGAAGGCCTGGAACATCACGACGGTGAACGGCGCGAACGCGAGCGCCAACAGCCAGACGCGGGCGGGGACGGCCGCAAGCCCGCGCGTGGTGGGCGCGCTGCGCGGCGCGGCGAACGCCCTCGCGGGCACGAGCGCGGCTGCGGCGACCGCCGCGATCGCCGTGCTGATCGCCTGCGCGAGGACGGCGGTCCGCAGGTCGAGGCCTGTCGCCAGCACGATTGCGGACGCCAGCGCGCCGGCGTTGACGAGCCAGACGAAGGCGCCGAACGCATGCTCGCGCAGCGCCTGGTCGCCGCCCTCGTCGCCGGCGCGGCCGGCGGCCAGGCCGTGCGCGGTGGCTGCCTCCAGCGCGAGGCGCCACGTCGCCGTGGCCATTCCGTACAGCGCGGCGGCGCCCGCGAGCGGGACGGTCTGCTCGACGATCGAGAGCGTCGCCGCGCCCGCGGCCGCCAGCGCGAGCCCCGAGGAGGCGGCGATCCGCGTGCCGAGGCGGTCGATCGTGCTGCCGCCCAGCAGCGACCCCGCGGTCGTGCCGACGGCGAGCGCCAGCAGGACCACGGCGGCGCCCGCCGTTCCCGCGCCGTGATGGACGGCCACCAGCGGGAACAGCACCGCCTCGATGAACTGCGCCGCCCGCGCGATCGCGACGACGGCGAGCACCCGGCGCACGGCAGCGCCCAGCCCGCGCCGGCGGCTGCGGACGGCATCCGGCCCGGCGGGCTTGTGTCGCGTGGTCGTCACGCCATGCGCTGCGCGTCGGGATCGACGGGGCGCGCCCGGCGTGCTGCGTGTGCCGGGCGCGCCTCCTGCCGGTCTGGACTACACGGTCACGAGCTCGCGGTCCTCGACCTGCGGCTGCGGCGGGCCGGCCGCCGGCGCCTTGGGCGTCCGCAGCGCAGCGGCCGCCAGCAGCGCCCCGGCGGCGGCGATGCCGGCCGCGCCGAGGAACGCCGCCGAGTAGCCGCTGGTCAGCGCGGCCGTGTCGCTGAGGATGTCGGCGCCGCGGCTCGTCGCCAGCACCGTCATCGTCGCCAGTCCGAGCGCCGAGCCGACCTGGTAGCTCGTGTTCACGATCCCCGCCGCGAGCCCGCCCTCCTCGGGCGCGGCGGCGGAGATCGCCGTTCCCAGCGACGGGATGAACGCGAGCGCCATGCCGGTCGCCGCGATCAGCGAGGCCGGCAGCACGTCGATTGCGAAGCTGCCGTCGGCGCGGACGAGCGACAGCACGGCCATCCCGGCCGCGAGCAGCAGCATGCCGCCGACGATCGGCACCTTGAAGCCGAAGCGGCTGATGACGCGCGGCGCCACCACCACCATCAGGAACATGATCGCGATCGTCATCGGCAGCAGCGCCGCTCCGCCCTCGAACGGGCCGAAGCCCAGCACCTGCTGCAGGTAGAGGTTCAAGAAGAACCACATCGGGATCCAGGCCGCGCCGAGCAGCAGCTGCGCGCCGTTGGCCGCCGCGAGGTTCGGCGCGCGCAGGATCCCCAGCCGCATGAGCGGCGCGCGGCGCGATGCCTGGAGGGCGACGAACAGTGCCAGCAGGAGCAGGCCACCGCCGACGCTCGCCAGCGTCGCCGCAGAGGTCCAGCCCTCCGCGGGTGCCCGCACGATCGCGAACACCGTCAGCGCCAGGCCGCCGGTCGCGGTGAGCGCGCCGAGGATGTCGATCGAGCCGCGCCGCGCGGGCGCGCCCGGCATCAGCGCCGGGACGAGCGCCAGGACCAGCAGGGCGATCGGGATGTTGACGTAGAAGACCCACGGCCAGCTCATCCACTCGGTGATCACGCCGCCGAGGAAGACGCCGGCGGTGCCGCCGGCCGGCGCCGCGGCGCCGTAGACCGCGAAGGCCTTCATCAGCTCCTTGGGATCGGAGCCGAACAGCGTCATCAGCAGGGCCAGGGCCGACGGGGCGATGAGCGCCGCGCCGGCGCCCTGCGCGGCTCGCGCGGCGATCTCCGCGCCGGTCGAGTCGGCCAGGCCCGCGACGAGCGACGCGCCGGCGAGGATCGCCCAGCCGAGCGAGAACATCCGCTTGGCGCCGAACAGGTCCGAGAGCCGGCCGCCGAGCAGCAGCAGCCCTCCGAACGCGATGACGTAGGCGTTGAAGACCCACGAGAGGCTGTCGGCCGTGAAGCCGAGATCCGCCCGGATCTCCGGCAGGGCCACGCCGATGATCGACGTGTCCATGATGACGATGAACTGCGCGAGGGCGATGACGGCGAGCGCCGACCACCGCCGCGGATGAGCGGTCTGCATGATTGTGCCTTTCTGAGCCGGCTGGCGGCTCGAAGTTGGATGAACGCTGTTGTCTGGCCGGAGCGATCCGACCGGCCGTTCGAGGTGCTTCTCAGGCGGCGCCGGCGCATCGCCCGCAGCCGGCGGCGCCGATCGCCGCAGCCCAGGCGAGATGGAGCGTGCTCATGCGGCACTCCTCGCGGTCGGGGACGAGATGCCGGTGCCGGGCTCGAACCCGGCGAGCAGGTTGAAGGCGCCGGTCGGCAGCTGCAGCGAGACGAGTCCCACGACCGCCGCGAGCTGCTGTAGCCCGGCGCGCGCAGCTCGTCGACCTGCGCGTCGTCGATCTCGCCGGGGGCGGCGATCACCTGCTGGCCGAAGGCGACGATCGCCGCGATCCGCTCGTCGGTGGCCGCGCCCCGGGAGGATCGGCTGGATTGTCGACTGGCTCATGTCGCTGCACCTGTACGGCTCGGGTATGCGAGCGACTGTAGCAAATACCCCCTGGGGGTATCAACCGGCCGAGCGCAGCGCTCCGGCTCTACCAGGAGAGCCCGCCGTGGCGCTCATCGCCGCGCGCTTCTCGCGCGGCTGGCCGACGCGCGCGGGATGCTGCCGCGATACCTGATCTTGCCGCCGAACGTCACGTTCTCGCACGAGTTCAGGCGGTCGATCCGGTCGGCGCGCACCCGGTCGCGGCCGCGGCCGCAGGCCACGCGGTCGCGCTCGGCGTTGCGGACGTCGATCGAGTCGTTGCCGCTGCCGCCGTCGACCACGTTGCGCCCGCCGCCGCCGATGAGACGGTCCTTGCCGGCCTCGCCGAACAGCCGGTCG
>DATMJM010000390.1:0-6312 GCA_035553935.1 Solirubrobacteraceae bacterium | reverse complement strand
GTGCGGCGCCGGCGGCTGGAGTGTCCGCCGCAGGCGCAGCACCGGCGGCAGCGGGTGGTCCGCCTGCCGCGGGTGGAGCGTCACCGGTGGCCGGGGCGCCGCCGGCCGCTGTCCCGGCCTCGACCGCAGGCGGCGCCTCGCCCGACGCCGTCTCGCCCGAGGGCGGCGCACCATCCGCCGCCTTCGCCTCAGTGGCGCCCGCAGCCTCGCCCGACGCCGTCTCGCCGGCGGGCGGCGCCGCATCCGCCGCGCCCGCGTCCGCCCCGCCCGCAGCCTCGCCCGACGCTGGCGGCGCACCATCGGCTGCCTTCGCCTCCGCGGCGCTCGCAGCCTCGCCCGACGCCGTCTCGCCGTCGGTCCGCGCGGCATCCGACGGCTTCGCGTCCGTGCCGGCCGCAGCCTCGCCCGACGCAGCGCCGGCGGGCGGCGCGGCATCCGACGGCTTCGCGTCCGTCCCGCCCGCAGCGTCGCCGGGCGGCGCCGTCTCACCAGCCGCCGGCGTCTCACCCGCGGGCGTCGGCGCCGGTACCGTGCCGCCGCCCGCGCTCGCGGGCGCGCGGTCTGCGCCTGTCGTCGTGTCGGACTGCGGTGCACCGGATGCGGCCGCGCCGGCCTCGCCGGCTGCGCCTGACGCGGCGGCGGCGTCCGTCGCGTCCTCGCGCGCCGCGTCCTCCGCGTTCTTGCCGTCGCCGAAGAGCCCATCGCCGAGGCCCTCGAGGAAGCCCTTGTCCTTGTCGTCGTCGGTCATGTCATGGCTGCATCATCGTCATCCCGGCGTGCGCGATCTCGAGCTCCTCCCCGGCGACGGCACCACCGCCCGCCGTGAGCACCGGGCCCGTCCACCGGATTGGGAACGCCGCGGCGAACGACCACGCGCGGACGGCCGTGCCGGCGGAGTCGAGGAACGTCACCGTCATCGCGTGGCGCTCGGCGCCGAGCCGCGTCTGCGCGAACCACTCCTCGACGGCACGGCTCGTGACGCCGCCGCCGAGCACGAGGTTCGGGTACGTCACCTGGCCCGGGAGGCGGTGCACGAGGTCGTTGATCCCGCCCTCGCGGTACTCGAGGATGTCGACCTGCGCCTCGAGCCCGCGGATGGACGCGAACGTGCCGAGCGTGCGGCCGAGCACCTCGGCGGTGAACGCCATCGACGCATGCGTCGTGCCCGCTGGAACCACCTGCGCGCCGGCCATCGCTATGTCTCCGCGCCGGTCATGTCAGTGCGAGTCGTCCAGGAGGAACCCGAGGCGCTCGCGGCCGTCGCGCAGCTCGCCGCGCAGCCGCTCGAGCACGTGATCGGCAATGGCGTCGAGATCGAGCGGCTTCTCCGCCTCACGGGGCTCCGGGCGCTCGCGCGAGCCTGCGACGGGCGCGTCCGAGCGCAGCCGCGAGATCGGCGCGGGGCTCACGTGCGGCGGCGGAGCGGCGGCGAGCGGCGCCGGCGGCGCGATGGCAGGTGCCGGCAGCGCGGCCGCGGCAGGCGCCGGTGGGTGCGCCGCGGCCCGGAAGGCCGCCAGCACGGCCGGGCGGGTCGCGGCGGGGCGTTCCGGCGCCGCCGTCTTCGTGGCGGGAATCGGCATCAACCCTGCCTGCGCCGGCGCGCTCGACGTCGCGGGCTCGGGCGCGACCGCCGACGGCGGGGTCTGCGGCGCAGGGGCGGGGACGACCGCAGCCGTCGACCACCCGCCGCCATCCGCCGCCTCCTCGGCGGGTGCCGGCCGGCTGAGCTCTCGCGCGACGGGCGCGGCCGCCGGCGCGGGGGCGGCTGGTTCGGTCGCGGCGCCACCATCGCCTGCGACGCGCCCGCGGCTGCGCACCCTCACCGGCTGAACGAGCGCGGCAGCGGAGCGCGGCGCGGCGGGCGCGATTGCGAGCGGCACCGGGCGATCTGAACTTGTCCGTCGAGCTGCTTCGGCGGGGGGCGCCGCGGCGGACGACGCTGCGTGATCCGGCGCGGGCGCGGCGGCGGCAGGCGCAGGCGACGCCGGCGGCGCGGCGGCGCGCGGTGAGCGGGGCTGCGCCGGCGCCGCGGAGCTCTCGGGCTGGCGCGCACCCGGCAACCGCCCGGCCGCGGCCGGCGCAGCGGCTGCCGGTGCCGCGGCCGTGGCCCCGTACCCGGCGCGTCGGAAGGGCCCTTGCACACGCGCGCGCGGAGCGGACGGCGCCGGTGGCTGCTCACCCGGCGCAGCGCCGGATGCGTGCGCGGTCGGCGCGGGAGCCGGCGCCGGCGCAGCGGGTTGCGCCGACGTGGTGGGTGCCCGAGCCGGCGCAGCGGTGGGCGCGGGAACCCCGCGCGCCGGAGCCGGCACAGCGACTTGCGCCGAAGCCGTCGGCGCCGCAACCGCCGCAACGGCCTGCGCGGGTGCGGGTGCGGGTGCGGCGGGCGCCGCTGCACCGTCCGAGCCGGATGGCGCAGCCGGGCGCGGCGGAGGTGCGCCGGACGCGGGTGCAGCGGCGGGCGCCGGCGACGTGGTGGACCCGAAGGAGGTCCGAGCAACGGGCGGTGCCGACGCCGCGGGCTCCGCGGAGACCGGGACCGCCGGCGGCGGGGCGGCGGTCGGCGCCGGCCGGGCCGTGGCGTCGGACGGCACCGGCGCCGCCGGTGGCGGCGGAGCGGGCGGCGGCGACGGAGCGACGCTCGCAGGCGGAGCGGGCGGCGGCGACACGCTCGGCGCTAGCGGCACAGCCTCGCTGCGTGCGGGCTGGGGGCTCGGGTCGTGGAGGGCCGGTGCCGGCCGGACGCGCGGCGCAGCCACCGTCGTTGCCGACGGCGCCGCCTGTCGTGGCGGAGCGAGATCCGGCGGCTCCGACGTCGGCGGCGGTACCGTGGGCGGCGCGGATGTCACGGAGGCGGCGGGTGTCGCGGCTGCCGAGGCTGCAGCGGACGGCGACACGGCCGCAGCCGGTACGGACACGGTCCTCTCCACGCGAGGAGCAACCGCCGCGCGTGCCGGCGGATCGGCGGGCTCGGCCGATGGGACCGCCGGCGACGGCGCGGCGGGCGAGATCGCCTGCCCCTGCGCGGCCGGCACCGCGGGCCGCTGCGCAGCCGAGGGCGCGGGCCGCTGCGCAGCCGAGGGCGCCGGCGGGGCTGCCGGCGGCGCCGCACTCGCAGGAGCGCGCGACGGCGGGCTTGCCGCAGCGGCCCGGGCGGCGTCAGCCACGTACCGCTCGGCCGCCGCCGGCGGCGGCGATGGCGGTGAAGGAGCCGGAAGGTCGCGGTCGACCGCAGGCCGCTGTGGCGCAGCGTGGTCCGAGGAGGACCCGCCGTCTCCGCGCGCGGGCCGCAGTGGCGGCGTCTGATCGCCATGAGCCCGCAGCAGCGGGCCGCGCTCCTCGCCGGATGCGGGCTGCGCCGGGGCCGCCGCGACGGGCGCGCTCTGCGCCGCCGCCGCGGCAGCGGGCCGATCCTCCGCCGCGGCCGGTGCGGCAGGCTCGGTCGGACTCGCTCCGCTCTCGGCGGGCTCGGGCTCGGCGCGCGGGTGCGCGGACGCCGGCGGATGGACGTCGGGCGGCAGCGAGCTGATGCGCACGGGCCGCGATCGCCCTCCGCCCGCCGGCCGTCCGCCCTCCTCGATGCGGGTGCGCCGCGGACCGCCCGGACGTCGCGCCTGAGGCGTCGGCATCATCGGAACCGACGACGCGTCGATGCCGTGGGTCTTGCCGACGAGGTAGCGCCACACCTCCTCGTTGATGTGGCTCGGACGCGGGGCGATGACGATCCCGCTGGTGTCGCCGACGAGCTCCGGCCCGGGGTCGGGCGCCGCCTCCTGCGGCGTCGCGACGGCGGCCTCGCCGGGCACAGCGGCCGCGCGCTGGACCGGCGGGCCGGCCATCCGCTCGGGCGCAGGTGCGCCAGCCGCGGTCGCCGACACGGGACCGGCAGCCGCGGGTGGCGCGGGGCGCGCCGGTGGCACGGGTGCGGGTGGCGACTGCGCGGCGTGCACCTCGTGCGCCACGGGCCTCTTCGGCACGGCCGCCGCAGGCACGTCGACCGCCACCGGCGCCTCGATCGCCACCGGCGCCTCGACAGCGGGCGGCGCCGGCGATGCCTCGACCGCCACCGGCGCGTCGATCGCCATCTCCCGCTCGCGCGCACGCGCCGGCGCCTGCGCGGCCGCAAGCGCCGCAGCGGCAGCATCCGCCGGTCCGGCCGCACGCGCGGCCGCCGCCGGCAGGACCGGCAGCGCGACGCCGCCGGGCGCCGTCGGAGGGAGCACCGCCGCCGCAAGCCGCATCGGAGCGCCCGCGCGCTTCGGTGTCCGCCGCATCGCGGGCGCCGCAAACCGCGCGATCTCCCGCTCGCGCGCGACGAGCCGCGCCAGCGCTCGGGGCGTGGCGCGCAACCCGATCGGGACGCGGGCGGGACGGTCGGGGGCGTCCGGGCTCATCGCTCGCCGGCGACCGGCACGGGGGCACCGCCGGCGGCGGCCAGCAGCAGCCGCCGGTCGCGGTGCTCGAGGTCCAGCGCGGCATCCAGCGGCCACGCGTACCGGCGGGCCAGCTCGGCCGCCTCAGCAAACAGCTCCTGCTGAGACGGCCTCGTCATCCCCCCAGCCCACCATCCTCCAGGCCGGCGAGGTCGACCTCGAACGCGGCGGCGCACGTCGGGCACGTGACCGTGCCGACCACCTCCTCGCTGGAGTTGACCCGCTCGTACAGGCGCTGCAGGTGATCGAAGTCGATCGCGTACAGGTCCTGGATGAGGTCCGGGGTCACCTGGTGGGGCCCCAGCTCGCCGAGCCGCGTGACGGTGCGGGAGAGCAGCAGCACGCTGAGGTAGGCGCCGTTGGAGCGCACGGAGGCGTCGCGCAGGGGCTCGATCTCGTCACGCGCGGTGGCGAGTCGCATGACGCCGTCGCGGTGGATCGTCCCGCCCGCGTCGGCGTAGCCCTGCGGGAGCCTGAAGGGCACCTCGGTGCGCATGACGGCGCTACTTCGTCCGCTCGATCTTCGCGCAGTCGAACGTCGCCTGCACGTCGAGGTGGCCGCCGTGCTCGACGCCGATCGTGTTGACCGTCAGGCCGGTGATGACGGCCTGCGTCAGCGTCCACGTCGCCACCGGGCTGTTGGCGGCGTTGAAGAGCGTCAGCGTCCCGTCCTTCATGTTGCCTTCGAGGCCCTTGTCGGCGACCGTCGCGATCCACTGGTCCAAGCCGAGATCGGCCGTCGCGCCGGACGAGCACGTGATCGACCCGTACTCGACCGAGCTGGCCGTGCGCTGGCGGATGGGCTGACCCATCGCATCCGTCGTGGCGGACGTGTGCAGCGGGACGCTGATCGACACGCCCTGGACGTCCTTGAACTGCGCGTTGATCCCGGGGAACTGGAGGTCGAAGTACTTCGCGTCCAGCGGGGGTGGAGGTAGTGCCATATCTGTTGTTCCTCTCTACTCGTTCTCGGACAGCAGGCTCGTGCGCGAGGCGCTACTCGCCGCCCTCGTCGCCGCCGCCGTCGCCGCCGTCGACGTACTGGCTCAGCCGGAAGATCACGAACTCGGCCGGCTTGACCGGGCTGATGCCGACCTCGCAGATGACCTGGCCGGCCTCGATGACCTCCGGCGGGTTCGTCTCGGCGTCGCACTTGACGAAGAACGCCTGCTCGGGCGAGGTGCCGAAGAGCGCGCCGCCACGCCAGAGGTTCGTCAGGAAGTTGCCGACCGACGCGCGCAGCTTCAGCCACAGGCGCTCGTCGTTGGGCTCGAACACCGACCACTGCGTGCCCTCCATGAGCGTCTGGGAGACGAAGTTGAACAGCCGGCGCACGTTGATGTAGCGCCACTCCGGGTCGCTGGACAGCGTCCGCGCGCCCCACACCCGGATCCCGCGGCCGCTGAACGCGCGGATGCAGTTGATCCCGAGCCGGTTGAGCTCGCCCTGCTCGACGGACGTGAGCTGGAACCCCAGCGACGTCGCGCCCATGACGACCTCGTTGGCGGGCGCCTTGTGCACGCCGCGCGTGTCGTCGGTGCGCGCCCACAGGCCGGCGACGTGGCCGGATGGCGGGACCATGATCGGCCGCTTGGACAGCGGGTCGACGACCTCGATCCACGGCCAGTACAGCGTCGCCATCTTCGAGTCGTATCCGGCCGTGTCCTTGCGCCACTCGAGGATCTCCTGCGGGATGAGGTTCGGCGGCGGGTCGAGGATGCACATGCGGTCGCCGAGCGACTCGCAGTGCGAGATGAGCTTGCCCTGCGCGTCGCGGAACAGGACGTCGTTCCCGTTGAGCAGGTTGACCGCATCGGCATGCAGACGATCGACACCTCGTCGATCGCCACCAGACCGCCCATGCCCTGGCGCCGGGCGGGAT
>DATMJM010000389.1:0-5945 GCA_035553935.1 Solirubrobacteraceae bacterium | reverse complement strand
CCTCGAGGCCGCCGGCGTGGTTCGTCTCGCGGTAGTAGCCGCGCTCCCGGCTCCAGAAGATCTCGTCGTGCGCCTCGGAGCCGGGCTTGGCGGCGAGGTCGAAGCCCTCCCCGAGGCCGACGCCCTTGATCGCCTGGATCGAGCACAGCGCCGCGGCGAGGCGACCGTCGAGGCGCTCCTCCCACGAGATGTGCGAGCCGAGCCCGGGCACGAGGCCGAACGCGATCACCTCGAAGACGCCGCCGAGCGACTCGTTTGCCTTGCGCTGCACGTTGATGTGCCCGACCATCGCGCGGCCGGCGTCCCGGTCGAGGCAGCGCACGGGGTCCTCGTCGACGCCGTCGAAGTCCGCGACGGTCAGCGGCGAGGAACGCGGCGGCGCCACGACGGTGCCGATCTGCACGACGTGCGAGCGGATCTCGACGCCGAGCGCGCGCAGGTACGTGCGCGCGACGGCGCCGCCGGCCACGCGCGCCGCCGTCTCGCGCGCGCTGGCGCGCTCGAGCACGTTGCGCACGTCGCTGAGGTTGTACTTCTGCGTGCCGACGAGGTCCGCATGACCGGGCCGCGGCAGGTGCACCTCCGGCACGGCGGCCTCGACCGGCCAGGGGTTCATCCGCTCCTGCCAGTTGGCGTAGTCGCGGTTGGCGATCTGCAGCGCCACCGGGCCGCCGAGCGTCAGGCCGTGGCGCACGCCTGCCGTGACGTCGGCGCGGTCGCGCTCGATCTTCATCCGCCCGCCACGGCCATGGCCCAGCTGACGCCGGGCCATGTCGCGGTTGAGCGTGTCCTCGTCGAGGGCCAGCCCGGCGGGCAGCCCCTCGACGATGCAGGTGAGACCGGGGCCGTGGGACTCCCCGGCGGTGACGAAGCGCAGCGCCATGGCGCTGCGCAGTCTATGTCGGACCTACTGCGACCCCTTCTCGGCGGCGCGGGTCTTGTACAGCAGCCCTCGGTCCACGTCGTAACGGACGCGACCGAGCGCCGCGGCGGTGCGCTCGTCCTGCCACATCGCGCGCATGACCTCGCGCCCGTCGGGATGGACCCTGGCGCGCATCCGGCGCGCGTCGGCGCCGTCCGCGGCGACCGACTTCACGGAGACGAGCTCGAGGTGGTAGCGGCGCACCTCGCCCGATGCGAGCTGGTAGGCGACCGTCTGCCTGTCGCCGGTCTTCAGGCCGATGAGGCGGCAGTCGGCGTCCTCGCACTTGCCGTCGCCCTTCGAGGTCGCGTGCGAGCCGAGCAGGAACACGGCGTAGCGCGCCTGCGAGCGCGTCACGCCGAGGTACAGCACGGCGGGCTCGGCGACCGGGCCGAGCGGCGTCAGGCGCGAGATCGGCCGCGCCTTGCCCGCCTCGCCGGCGTACCAGCGCACGACGGTGCGGTAGTGGACGCCGTCGGCCGCCGGCGCGACGACCGGCGCCGGACCGCTCTGCGGGGGAGCACCGGTGGTCGCGGGCGTCACGGGCTTCGGCGTCGCGGTCGCGCCGCCGCCCGTCGAGCCGCCAGCGGCGGGCGCGGCCGGCGCGGACGCGGCGGTGCCACCCGCAGCGGTCGCGGGAGCGGCGTCCTGCGGCTCGGGGGGGTCGTAGATCGGGTCGCGGACGTCGCCGGGGCGCTCCTTGCCCGTCACGGCCTGGTCGACGACGGTGATGAGCGACTCGGAGCCCGCGCCACCGGGCGCGGAGGCGGCGACCGGCGCGGGAGGCGTGCCCGGATCGCCGGACGACGAGCCGATGAGCAACGGGACGGCGACG
Organism: Solirubrobacteraceae bacterium; assembly: GCA_035553935.1. Lineage (GTDB taxonomy): Bacteria > Actinomycetota > Thermoleophilia > Solirubrobacterales > Solirubrobacteraceae > CADCVQ01. Next base: position 4,188 of record DATMJM010000389.1, on the reverse strand, counting down.
ATCGCGGCGAGCAGCAGCACCGCGATCGGCCAGAGCTTCTTCTCGACGAGGTCGCGCCCAACCTGGCGCAGGGGTTCGGGCAGTGCGTTCATCGTCCGGCTCCCTGAGCGTCGGAGGTCATGGCTGTGGTGGTCGGCGCGCCCGCCGTGGCGCCCGCGGCCTCCCCGTGGGCGGCGGCGGGACCGTCGGCCGGCGGCGCGAGGTAGGCGGTCGCGGATACGAGCGCCGAGAGCTTGGGGAAGCCGTCGCGCGCGGCGGTGAGCGAGAACCCGTCGACGGTTAGCAGGCGGCCACGGACCGTGATCCGCTCGCCCTCGCCGTTGGCCAGGCCGTCGATCGCCTTCAGGAAGCGCTGCAGCTTCAGGTAGTCGCCGTCGAACGTGAACGTGAACGGCACGGTCAGCAGACCGGCGGTGCCGACGACGGCACCCGGCGGCGGCTGCGCGACGACCGGGGCAGCGGCCTGCGGCTGGGTCTGCGACTTGGCGCCTTCGTCGGCGTCCTTGCCGCCTGCGGCCGGGGCCGGCTCCGCTGCCGGCGCGGGCGCGGGCGCCGCCGTCTGTCCGGTCAGCTTCACCGCGCGGAAGTCGACGCGGTGCTGCTTGGCGATCGACTCGAGCTGGTAGACCAGCGACGCGATGTCGTCGTCCTGCGGCACCGCCTTGCCGATGCGCGCGACCGTGGCGTAGTCGTCCTGGTAGCGCCCGCGCGCCTGCTCGGCCTGCGCGGCCGCGGCGGCGGCGGCATCGCGCCGCACCTCGGCCTGCGCGACGGCGGCATCGGCAACCGCGATCTCGTCGCGCTTGGGCGCCATCACGAGAAACCAGAACGCCGCGATCAGGGCGACGGCGCCGACGGCGCCGAGGACGAGGGAGCGTTGCGAGGTCACTTGGCACCTCCGGCCGGAGCCGTGGTCGGGGCCGCTGCGGGCGCGCGGTTCGAGGACGTCGCCGCCGCGGCGTCGACCGCCGGCACGATGCCCTCCTGCTCCTTGTAGAAGATGGTCAGCTGGAACTGCGGCGTCTGCGGGGTCGACCGGCAGTCGCTCTCGCTCGGGCTCGTGCTCTCGCCCTTCTCCGAGCTGGCGAGGGTGACGCGGTCGACGCCGTCGATCGCCCGCAGGCGGGCCATCAGCGTCGCGACGTGCGCCTGGCTCTTCGCACAGCCGACGAGGTCGACGGCCGGGACCGGCAGCGCGGTGCGCAGCGACGACCCTCCGCCGCCGCCCGGCACCGCCGAGGCCGGCGAGACGGTTCCGACGACCGACGTCAGCGAGACGTCGCTCTCCACGACGCGGGCCAGCTCGCGCAGGCTGTGCGCCCAGTCGAAGCGGCCGTCGAGCAGACCCGACACGGTCTCCACGCGCGCCTTGCGCAGCGCGGCGAACTCGGTGAAGGACTTCAGCGACTGCGCCTTGGCCTCCATCGCCTGCGCGTCGCGCTCGACCTGGGCCAGCTCCGCCTGCCTGTCGCCGAGCTGCTTGCTCGTCAACGCCCATGCGCTCGCCATGACGACGGCGACGGCGAGCACCGCGAGCACGGCGTAGGCGCCGATCGGGCCGCCGGCGCGGATCGCGACGGTCGTGCGGCCGTGCCTGGCGCTCTCGGCCGGGATGAGGTTTACGGCCTTCATGCGCCCGGTCCCCTCTCCACGGCGAGACCGGCCGCGACGCTCAGGCAGCCGGCGTCGAGCGCGTCGAGGTTCATGTGGTCGGCGCCGTTGACGACGCGCTCCTGCACCTCGAGGCCGATCTCCGCCTCCAGCGCGCCCGCGAATCCGGCGACTGCGACGGCCGGGCCGGTGAGCACGACGCGCCGGACGCCGTCGCCGTTGTCGACCTGCCCCTGATGGAAGTCCAGCGACGCGCGGACCTCGGCGGCGATCCGGCGAACCCCGACCGACAGGACGGCGCGGGCGTCGGCGACGATCCGCTCGTCGCCCTCGACGTACTCGAGGTCCTGCTCGAGGCCGACGTGGTGCAGCCACATGCGGGCGTGCGCGAGCGTCAGCTCGCGCCGCTCTGCGAGCTCGACGGCGATGTTCTCCAGGCCGTTGCCGGCCACGCGGGTGAAGCTGCACACGCCGCGGTCGGAGACCGCGAGGTTCGTCAGGCCGCCGACGGAGACGAACAGCTCCGGACCGTCGCCGTCGCCCGGCTGCTGCAGGGCGCGGACCATGCCGAAGGCCGACAGGTCGATGCCGGCGGGGTTCAGGCCGGCGGCGCGCGCCGCCGTCAGCACGTCCATGATCATGTCGCGGCGCGCGGCCACGAGCACGATGCGCTGGCGCGGACCCTCGGGCGTCTCGACCATGCCGATCGCGTGGTGGTCGAGCACTGCGTCCTCGAGCGGCATCGGGATCTCGTCCTTGGCCTGGAAGCGGATCGCGGTCGCCAGCTGCTTGGCGCCGTCGATCGGCGGCAGGTAGATGGTGCGGACCACGATGCGCGCGTTCGCGACACCGATGCGCACCTTCTTGTCGAGGTCTTTGTGCTCGCTCCAGAGCGAGCGCAGCGCTTCTGCCAGGGCGTCGGAGTCGGCGACCTCGCCGTCACGCACGACGCCCGGCTCGAGCTCGGCACGCCCACCGTTCTGGATGACGATGGATCCGTTGACGCTCACGTGAGCGGCAGCGATGCGTCCGGGCTCGATGTTCAGTCCGACGAAGGATGTGGATCGTGAGCGTCCCATTGACGAGAGAGGCATCGGCAGCCCGCGCGGGCGCTCCCAACGCGTGGCGGCAAGATCGCCTGAACGTCCAGGCGGCGGGCCGGGCGCTAGAACGTCGACAGGTAGGCCTGGACGAGCTCGTTGCCGGCGAGCACGCCGACGACGCCGCCGAGCGCCAGGAACGGGCCGAACGGCACGGCGGTCTTGCGGCCCTTCATCATCCCCTTGCGTGCGATGATCGCGATGCCGACCGCCGTTCCCACGAGGAAGGCGACGAAGAACGCGGGCGCGACGGCCGCGCCCAGGTACAGGCCCAGGACCGCGACGAGCTTGGCGTCGCCCATGCCCATGCCCTTCGGGCTGATCAGCGCCGGCAGCCCGAGCACCGCGCCGGCGGCGGCGCCGGCGATCAGCCGCCCGACCTGGCCGCCGGGATCGAGCGCCGTTCCCAGCACGACGGCGAGTACGGCGGCCGGCAGCGTCAGGCGGTTGGGGATGATGCGGTGGTCGAGGTCGATGAGCGCGATCGGGACGAGGAACGCGACGAGCACGAGCCCCAGGACGAGCGCCGCGGTGTCCGCGTGGTGGACGGCGACGACCGCCGCGAAGAGGATCGCGGTGGACGCCTCGACCAGCGGGTAGCGCGCCGAGATGCGCGCCGAGCACGTCCGGCAGCGCCCGCGCAGGAGCAGCCAGGACAGCACGGGGATGTTGTCGTAGGGCTTGATCGGCGCCTCGCACGACGGGCAGTGCGACGCCGGCATCGACAGCGACATCCGCCCGGGCAGGCGGTGCGCGACGACGTTCAAGAAGGAGCCGATGACGAGGCCGAAGGCGGCTGCGACGGGCACGGCGAAGGGCATGGACACATCCTCAGTCTGGTGGACTCGGCGGGGGCGTCGCCGTCGCGGTTCGTATCGGCCGCCGAGGCGTCCGGCTTGAAGGCGCGATGGCCGAGCGGACGCGCTCAGGACGGCGGCAGCTCGCGCCAGGTGTTCTGGACGAGGCCGGCGACGCCGGTCACGGAGAAGTTCAGGGCGTTGGGCGAGAAGGCCAGGCGCGCGTTGCCCTGGATGTAGAAGCCGCACAGGCCCTCGACCGCGACGCCGCCCTGGATGTCGAACGTGCCCGTGACCTGGATGCACGCGGGCGTGCCGGCGCGGTTGGCCTCGTTGAGGTGCAGGAGCATCCCGTGAAACCTGCCGCTGCCGGCCAGCTCGAGCGTACCGCGGCGCATGATCAGGATGCCCGGCGTGCTCGGCGTGTGGTAGTTCGTGTTGCCCGTCAGCACGCAGCGCGTCGACTCCGGAACGTCGATGACGGCGATCTCGGACGCCGCCACCTGCGCCTCCGTCGGGCAGCTCGTGAAGGGCGTCGTGCTCTCGACGAGCTTGTCGACGGTGTCGCCGGGGACGAGCGGCGGGAAGGTCGGGTTGTAGGTCACGGTGTCGGGCGAGATCTGCGGGTCCTTCTTGTCGCCGCTCCTGATGTAGTCGGCGCAGGTCGGAGAGGCCGGGTC
>DATMJM010000388.1:0-2051 GCA_035553935.1 Solirubrobacteraceae bacterium | reverse complement strand
GCTGTGGGTCGCCGCCGCGCTCCGGGTCGCGGCGAGCAGCAGCGCCTCCGGGTTCAGCGCCCCGAGGTCCTCGCTCGTCACGACGCTCGCGCGAAAGCGGCCGAACGCGTCGGCCGCTGCGGCGCCGGCGCCGGCTTCGCCCGCGACGTGGCGGCAGTAGGCGACGACCGACGGCCCGCGTGCGGCGCACAGCCCCGCGAGCGCGGCAGGATCCCCGTCGCGCACGCCGGCCGGTGTGACTGCTGGGGCCATCGCCCTCAGGCTACCGTCACGCGGTGACGGCGGAGGCGTGCCGATCGCAGCGCCCGTGAAGGCTCTACAGTCGCGACGACATGCATCCCGGCGAAGCTCACGGTGCGCGGCCGCCGGCGGCGAGAGGCGGGGCGCGGCCGCCGGTGAGAGCCGGCTGAGGATGCGATTGCTGTTCGTCCTGGACCACTGGCCCGAGCTGTCGGAGACGTTCGTCGTCAATGAGCTGCAGGCGCTGCGCCGGCTCGGTCACGGCGTCCGCGTGCAGGCGGCCGGCGCTGCGCCGAACCCGAATCCCGAGGCTCCCGCCGACGTCGATGTGCACCTGCTCTCGCAGGACGCCCGCGCTCGGGCGCTGCGCGACCTCGCGTGGCTGGCCGCGCGCCGGCCGCGCGCCTGCGCGCGCGACCTCGCCCAGCGCCGGCGCTGGGCGCGCGAGGAGTGGGTGCGGCCGTTGCGTGCGCTGGCGCCGGCGGCGCGCAGGATCCTCGAGCGCGACGACGAGCACCTGCACGCGCACTTCGCGGGCGGCGCGGCGCTGGACGCCATGCGCCTGGCGGCGCTCACCGGCCGGACGTTCAGCGTGACCGCGCACGCCTACGACATCTTCCTCGCGCCCCGCAACCTGCCCGAGAAGCTCATGCGGGCGGGCGCGGTCTTCACCGGCTGCGACTACAACGTGCGCCATCTGCGGACCGTCGCGCCGCGCGCGAACCTGCACGAGGTCGTCATGGGGGTCGACGCCGAGACATTCCGCCGCCGCACGCCGCTGCCGGGCGGACGCGACGTCGTCGCGATCGGCCGCCTCGTGGAGAAGAAGGGCTTCGACGTGCTGATCGACGCCGTCGCGCGGCTGCCCGACGTGACCCTGCGGCTCGTCGGCGACGGCCCGCTGCGCGCGCCGCTGCGGCGCCGGGCGCAGGACAGCGGCGCCGGCGAGCGGATCGATTTCGCCGGCAGCCTGCCTCCCGCCGAGGTGCGCGCGGCGCTCGAGGCCGCCGACGTGCTCGCGATGCCGTGCATCGTCGCGCGCGACGGCGACCGCGACTCCATGCCGGTCGTCGTCAAGGAGGCGATGGCGATGGAGCTGCTCGTCGTCGCCAGCAACGAGGTCGGACTGCCCGAGTGCGTCCACGAGCCGTGGGGGGTCCTGTGCCCGCCGGGCGACGCCGACGCCCTGGCGGCGGCGCTGCGCGGCGTGCTGGAGCTGTCGCCGCAGGAGCGCGCGCGCGCCGGCCGCGCCGGCCGCGAGTGGGTGGTCGCCAACGCCGACGTCGAGACGGAGACGGCGCGCATGGTCGCTGCGCTCGAAGCGACCGCCTGACGCCACCGTCGCGCGAACGGTCACCGTCGCCGGCCGCGCCGCCGCCGCGCGTGCGGCCCCCGGTCATCCGACGGTGCTCGTGTCGCTCGGACGCGTGCGCTAGTCGCTTACCGGTGTTCGGGTGGCACGAGCACGCGCAGGCGCTCGGTCAGCGCGATCGTGCGCCAGCCCGCGTTCATCGCCCAGCGCTGCTCCGGCGTGTTCTCGGGCGGGTAGAAGCCGCGGCCCACGACGAGCAGGTCGTAGTCGCCGCGCCGCAGCGCCGCCCGGAAGCTGCGCTCGTCGTCCCACGGCGTGAGGAAGCCGTCGACGAAGCGACCCATGAACTCGACCTCGTTGTCGATCGTGGTCCCGAAGGCGGGCCAGATCGGCGACAGGCCGGCGACGGTCCAGTCGGCGGCCAGGGCGATCCGCTTGCCGCTCGGCGCGGCCTCGAGCATCGCATCGACGCCGGGATCGATGCTGCGATAGCGCCAGT
>DATMJM010000387.1:0-7924 GCA_035553935.1 Solirubrobacteraceae bacterium | reverse complement strand
GTGCGGCCGAGCATGTCCAGAACCTCGTGGCGAGCGACCGAGCCGGCGGGCGCGGCGCCGCCCACGCCCGGCGACTCGCGGGCGAGGTACTCCTCGGCCAGCAGCGGGTTGTCCTTCGCGCGCGTCACGACCTTGAGCAGGTCGTTCATCGCGGCGACCTCCTCGATCTGCTCCTTGATGAACCACTGCATGAACTGCTCGCTGGAGTAGTCGCCCTCCTGGCGCGCGATCGCGGCGAGCGCGTTGATCTGGTCGCTCACGCGGCGCTCCTGGTCGAGCGCGAGCGCGACCGGAGCCACGACGTCGTCGAAGCCGTTGTGGGGAGCGGCGACGCCGGGGATCGGCGCCGGGACGCCGGCGTCGAGCAGGTACTGCACCATCATGAGCGCGTGGTTGCGCTCCTCCAGTGCCTGGGCGTAGAAGAACGCGGCGAGGCGGGGAAGCGTCTCGTCGTCGTAGTAAACGGCGATCGCGAGGTACTGCTGCATGGCCGCGAACTCGTGGCCGATCTGCTCGTTGAGTCGTTCGACGAAGGCGGCTGCGGGCATGGTCGTGACTGTACTGGTCGAAGGCGACGCGTTAGGCTCGCCTAATGAAGCAGTTGGTCAAGCCGAAGAAGGGCTGCTGCAAGAGCAAGCCGCGTTGCAAGCGCTGCCCGGTGGTCGCCAGGCGCCTCGTGAAGGCGGGCCTCGCCGAACGCCGCGACGACGGGCTCGTCGTGATCTCGCCGGACCTCAAGAAGAAGCAGCTGAAGGCCGCGCGCAAGCGCTGATCGCCGATCAGCAGGTACCATCGGCCGCCATGGCCACCTGTCTTGTCACCGGTGGCGCGGGGTTTCTCGGCTCGCACCTGTGCGACGAGCTGCTGCGCCGCGGCCATCACGTCCTCTGCGTCGACAACCTCGAGACGGGGTCGCTGACGAACATCGAGCACATCCGCGTTCCGGCGTTCGAGTTCCTCCAGCTCGACATCGTCAAGCCGTACTTCGTCGACCGGCCGATCGACTTCGTGTACCACCTCGCCTCGCCCGCCTCGCCGATCGACTACCTGCGCCTGCCGCTGCACACGCTCAAGGTCGGCTCGCACGGCACGCATCACTCGCTCGGGCTGGCCAAGAAGCACCGCGCGCGCTTCCTGCTGGCCTCGACGAGCGAGGTCTACGGCGACCCGCAGGAGCATCCCCAGAAGGAGACCTACTGGGGGCACGTCAACCCGATCGGCCCGCGCGGCGTCTACGACGAGGCCAAGCGCTACGCCGAGGCGCTGACGATGGCCTACCGCCGCCAGCAGGGCGTCGACACGTCGATCATGCGGATCTTCAACACGTACGGGCCGCGGATGCGGCCCCACGACGGCCGCGCGATCCCGACGTTCCTGCGCCAGGCGCTGCAGGACCGGCCGATCACGGTCTTCGGCGACGGCAGCCAGACGCGCTCGTTCTGCTACGTCGACGACCTGATCGCCGGCATGATCGCGCTCGCCGAATCCGGCGAGCACGACCCGATCAACATCGGCAACCCCGTCGAGTTCACGCTGCTGGAGCTGGCGGAGGCGGTCATCGAGGTCACGGGCTCGAGCTCGGAGATCATCTTCGAGGCGCTGCCGACGGACGACCCGCAGGTGCGCCAGCCGGACATCACGCTGGCGCGCGAGCTGCTCGGCTGGGAGCCCGAGGTAGACCTGCGCGAAGGGCTGCGCCGGACCGTCGCGCAGGCCGGCACCGACACGCTCATCGGCACGGGCAGCAGGTGAGCGCGGTCAGCAGACCAGCCGACGGCCCGCCGAAGGTCCAGCCGCGCTGGCGCCGCAACGGAACATCTGCAATCTTCAGCCGTTAGAGCAGGGACATGCCTACGCAGCAGAAGCCACGGGAGGGCTCACCGAAGGCGCCGGCGCAGCCGTTGCCGCCCGACTTCTCGCTGTCCGACCGCGACGTCCGCCGCAAGCGCCCGCCGGTCCTCGCCTTCCTGCTCAAGCTCGACACGCTGCGCAAGGTCGTCCGCGTCAGCACGCTGCTGACGCTCGACTCGATCGGCGTCTACCTCGCGATCCTCACGGCGCTGTGGCTCAAGGCCGGGCTGCTGACCGGCGACTGGGAGGCGCGCAACCAGGCGGCGCAGACCAACGAGCTGTTCGACTTCGCGTTCCTGCTGACGGTGCTGCTGTTCGCGCGCTCGGGCCTGTACTCGGCGCGCGGCGAGCGGCCGGGGCTGTCGCGGATCGTCTCCTCGCTGGCGCAGGTCGCGCTCGTCGCGCTCGTCTACGCGACCGCCAGCGGCAGCGAGTTCAGCTCGTACTACATCTTCTACGGGTCGCTGTTCTTCGCGGTCATCTACGTCGCGCTGCTGCGCCGCAGCTACGAGAAGCTCACCGGCGTCCTGTTGCGCGCGGCCGGCTACCAGCGCCGCGCGGTGCTCGTCGGCACGGGCGAGCACATCGAGGCCGTCGGCCACGCGCTACGCGACGCGGCACACCCGACGGTGAAGGTCGTCGGCTTCATCTCGCTGACGCCGCGGCCGGACAACGGGCTGCTGTCGCTCGGCACGCTCGACGAGCTCGCGCAGGTCATCCACCGTCACCGCATCGACGAGGTGATCATCGCCGACCCCGACTTCCCGCAGCCGCAGGCCGTCGAGCTCGTCGACGTCGCGCACTCCAACGGCGTGCGCGTCCGGATCGCGCCGTCGACGATGGAGCTGCTCGTCCATCGCGCGGAGTTCGTCCCGGGCGAGGCGGTGCCGCTGTTCGAGCTCAAGCCGCCGGTCTTCGAGGGCTTCGACTACTTCGTCAAGCGCACGTTCGACCTCGTCGGCTCGATACTGCTGCTGATCGCGCTGAGCCCCGTGATGGCCGGCAGCGCGCTGGCCGTGCGGCTCAGCTCGCGCGGGCCGATCATCTACCGCTCGATGCGGCCGGGCATCGGCGGCGAGCTGTTCGCCTGCCTGAAGTTCCGCACGATGTACCGCGACGCCGACCAGCGCCAGGACGACCTCGAGTCCAGCAACGAGGCGACGGGCGCGCTGTTCAAGATGCGCGACGATCCGCGCATGACGCCCGTCGGCCGGATCCTGCGCCGCTACTCGATCGACGAGCTGCCGCAGCTGTTCAACGTCGTCCGCGGCCAGATGTCGCTCGTCGGCCCGCGGCCGCTGCCCGAGCGCGACTTCGAGCGCCTCGAGGCGTGGCACAAGAAGCGCTACCTCGTGACGCCGGGCATCACCGGCCTGTGGCAGGTCTCGGGCCGCTCGGAGCTCGACTTCGACGACCTCGTGCGGTTGGACTTCCTGTACCTCGAGCGCTGGTCGGTCTTCCTGGACCTGAGCATCCTCGTCAAGACCGTTCCCGCGGTATTCACGCGGCGGGGCGCCTTCTGAGCACCGCGCGGCTGGCGGCGGTCGGCGCCGTCTTCCTGCTGGTCGTCGCCCTGTTCGTCGGCTATCTCCTGCGCGGCGGCGAGGATGCCGAGCCGCTGCCCGGGTCGCCGCTGCGCGAGCTCGCCAAGGCGCGCGGGATGGAGCTGGGAACCGCGGTGCGGGGCGACGCGCTCGAGCGCGTCCGGGCGTACCGCCAGACGGTGGCGGCGCAGTTCTCGACGGTGACGCCCGAGAACGAGATGAAGTGGTCGGCGATCGAGCCCGAGCGCGGCGGCTTCGAGTTCGCTGCCGCGGACGACATCGTCGAGCGCGCGCGCGAGGCCCGCCAGAAGGTTCGCGGCCACACGCTCGTCTGGCACGCGCAGCTGCCCGACTGGGTGCGCGAGCTCGGCGCGCGCGAGCTGCGCCAGGCGACGCGCGAGCACATCCGGACGGTCATGCGGCATTACCGCGACGACGTCGGCGCGTGGGACGTCGTCAACGAACCGATCAGCGACGGGGGCCGGTTGCGCCGGTCGGTCTTCATGCGTCGCCTCGGCGAGGGCTTCATCGAGGATGCGTTCCGCACCGCGCGCGCCGCCGACCGCGACGCGAAGCTCTACCTCAACGAGATCGGCGCCGAGGGGATCAACGCGAAGTCCAACCGCCTCTACGAGATCGTCCGCGACCTGAAGTCCGCCGGCGTGCCGATCGACGGCGTCGGCTTCCAGGTGCACGCCAACCTCAACGGCCTGCCCGCCGACTTCGTGCAGAACATGCAGCGCTTCCGCGCGCTGGGGCTCGACGTCGCGATCACCGAGGCCGACGTCGGCATCCCGATGCCGCCGAACGCCGCGAAGCTCGAGGCGCAGGCCGCGATCTACCGCGAGATCGTGCGCTCCTGCCGCGCCGTCGACTGCCGCTCGCTGACGTTCTGGGGCTTCACGGACGGCCGCTCGTGGATCTCCGAGACGCAGGCGGGGATGGGCGCCGCCACGCTGCTCGACGAGGACCTGCGGCCCAAGCCGGCGTTCCGGGCGGTGCAGCGCGCGCTCGGGGGCTAGCCGCGCCGGCCGCCCCGCGATAATCGCCTCGTGGCCTACCGCTACCTCTTCGAGCAGATGGTCCGTCGCGAGCTGCGCCAGAAGTACCGCGGCTCGGCGCTCGGCGTGCTGTGGTACCTCATCAACCCGCTCGTGCTGATGGGTGCCTACTACCTCATGTTCGGCGTCATCTTCGACCAGGCGTCCGAGCCCGACTACCCGCTGTTCCTGCTCGTCGGCCTGATCGTGTGGGTGTTCTTCAACCAGGCGGTCGTGAGCGCGGCGCCGTCGCTGCTCGACCAGGGCGCGCTGATCCGCAAGGCGCGCTTCCCGCGCGAGATCATCCCCACCTCGGTGGTCACGGTGCAGCTCGTGACCTTCCTCGCGCTGCTGGCGCTGCTCGCGCCGATCACGATCGCGATCCGCGGCTCGCTCGACGTCGCGCTCCTGCTGCTGCCGCTCGTGCTCGCCTGCCTGTTCGCGTTCATCCTCGGCTTCGCGCTGGCCGTCAGCATCCTGCACGCGTACTTCCGCGACGTCGCGCCGATCCTTTCGGCGGCGCTGCTGCCGTGGTTCTTCGTGTCGCCGATCTTCTTCCGTCCCGAGTCGATCACCGAGCAGCGGACGGCGCGCTTCGTGCTGGAGTGGGTCAACCCGATCGCGCCCTACATCGGCGCGGTGCGCGACGTGCTCTACGGCGGCGTGGTGCCGGCCGCGCCCGAGCTCGCCTACGTCGTGATCGCCGCCGCGCTCGCGCTGCTCGGCGGCCGCGCGCTGTTTCGCCGGATGCAGGGCGAGCTGGCGGTGGTCGTATGACGAGCTTCGACGACGCGCTGCGGCCGGGCGAGATCGTGCTCGAGCACGCGTCGCGGTCGTTCAGCGTGCGCGCCGATCGCGGCCGCACGCTCAAGGAGATGCTGATCGGGCGCAAGCGCGCGGGGGGGCCGCCGCCCGTGGAGGCGCTGCGCGACGTGTCGCTGCACATCGAGCCGGGCGAGACGGTCGGGATGGTCGGTCGCAACGGCGCGGGCAAGTCCTCGACGCTGCGCGTGCTCGCGGGGATCGTGCCGCTGAACTGCGGCCGCGTCGGGTGCGGCGGGCAGGTCGTCTCGCAGCTCGAGCTCGGCGCCGGCTTCGGGCGCGAGTTCTCCGGCCGCGAGAACATCTTCCTCAACGGCGCGCTGCACGGCCTGCAGAAGGAGCAGATCGAGGCGCGCCTGGACGCGATCATCGAGTTCTCCGAGCTGGGGGACTTCATCGACGCGCCGGTCGCGACGTACTCGTCGGGGATGTTCCTGCGGCTGGGCTTCTCGATCGCGGCCCACCTCGACGCCGACGTGCTGCTCATCGACGAGGTGCTCGCGGTCGGCGACGAGGCGTTCCAGCGCAAGTGCGAGGCGCGGATCGCCGAGCAGATCGCCGGCGGCGCGACGCTCGTGCTCGTCTCCCACGACGCGGCGCTCATCGAGCGCACGTGCGAGCGGCTCGTCGTGCTCGACGGCGGCCGCAAGGTCTTCGACGGCCCGGTCGACGAGGGAATGCCGTTCTACCACCGCCTGATGGGCACCGCCGACGCCGTGCCGTCGCCGCAATGAAGCCCGACGAGGCGCTGGCCGCCGCGCGCGCGGCCGCGGCGAAGCGCGACGACGACCTGCCGGCCGGGATGTCGATCGCGCCGACCGAGCGCGTCTCGATCGAGCAGCTCATGGAGTGGGCGAACATCGAGCCCGACCCGGACCTCATGCGCTCGACGCGGCGCTTCGGGGCGCCGATCACGTGGGCCAAGCGCCAGCTCGTGCACGTCCTGCGCCAGTACCTGCGCGAGCTGCAGTCCCAGCAGACGCGCTTCAACCTCAACGTCCTGATCCGGCTCGCCGAGCTCGAGGACCGCGTCGCGCGGCTCGAGGAGCGCGGGCAGGCCCGGGCGCCGGCCGAGCCGCGTTGAACGTCCACCAGATCCTCAGCGGCGCCGGTCCGTACGACGCGGTCACGACGCAGGCGCTCGCCTTCCGCGACCTCTTCGGCGGGTGGGGCTGGGGCGGCCGGGACGTCGCCGCCGAGATCGACCCGCGCATCGGCGACCGGATCGCGCCGCTGCGCGTGCTGCATCCGCGCGACGGCGACGTGCTGCTCGTGCACTACTCGGCCTACGCGCCGAAGCTGCGCGGCGTGCTCGACCTGCCCCAGCGCAAGCTGCTCATCTCGCACAACATCACGCCCGCCCGCTGGTTCTGGGACCACGATCCGCAGGCCGCCGTCGTCTGCGCGCTGGGCCGCAAGCAGCTGCCGCAGTTCGCGGCCGCGGCGGACGTCGCCGCGGGCGTGTCGCTCTACAACGCGCGCGAGTTCGGCTCGGAGACCGTGATCCCGATCCTGTTCGATCCCGCCGGCCTCGGTGCGCCGCGCGACGAGGAGCAGCCCGCGTCGTGGACCGTGCCGGAGCGCCCGACGGTCCTCTTCGTGGGGCGCCTCGCGCCGCACAAGCGCCAGGACGCGGTCATCCGGGCATTCGAGCTGTACCGTCGCCGCCACGCGCCCGGCGCGCGGCTGGTGCTCGTCGGCGCACCGATCAATTGGGCCTACGACGCGGCGATGCGCGAGCTCGCCGAGGAGCTGTCGCCGGGCAACGTGACGATCGAGTCGGGTCTGACGCGCGAGCAGCTCGCGGCGCGCTGGCGCTCGGCGCACGCGTTCGTGTGCCTGTCCGAGCACGAGGGCTTCTGCATCCCGCTGCTGGAGGCCTTCCACTTCGGCGTGCCGGTCATCGCACGGGCGGTCGGCGGCGTGCCGGAGGTCGCAGGCGACGCCGCGCTGCTGCTCGACGAGCGCGACGGCGAGAGCGTCGCCGCCGAGCTGCTGGCGCTCGCGGTCGCCGACGGCGAGCTGCGCGCCGAGCTTCGCCGGCGCGGTGCCGCGCGGATCGCCGCCTACGCGCCGCAGCGGACCGCGCGGACGCTGCGCGAGGCGCTCGAGTCGCTCGCCTGAGCTGCGCTCTGTGACGACACGCACGTATCGCGGCGGTCCCGCGACGGCTCTCGATGGCATGACCTCCCCACGCGTCGTCGAACTTCCCCGCAGGCTCGAGCCCGTCGCCCACGACACGTTCCTCGCCGGCTGCGAGCCGCAGGCGCCACGCCCGGTCTCGTACGTCGCCAACGTCGTCGCGCTGCGCCCGCGCGACGCGGGCGGCCGCCGCCGGGCGCCGACGGATCCGGCCGCGCCCGCCGCGGCCTAGGAGCCGGCTCAGCCCGTGCGCTCGCGTGCCTGCGCCAGCGCGTGCACCGGCCCCGCGTGGACGACGGGTGCGGGACCGTCGAGGTTCGTCGTCACGTAGCCCAGCTCGTCCATGAGCGCGCAGAACGCGGCGTTCGTGTCGTGCAGCTCGCAGACGATCGCCGGCCGGTGGCGCCCGATCGTCGAGCGCATTCCCTCGATCGCCTGCAGCTCGGCGCCCTCCGTGTCGATCTTCAGCACGTCGGGCGGCGGGATCTCGTCCGCGGCGACGAGCTCGTCGATCGCCACCACCGC
>DATMJM010000386.1:0-8066 GCA_035553935.1 Solirubrobacteraceae bacterium | reverse complement strand
CGCCGCTCGTGCGCGGCCACGCGCTGGCGGCGGCGCTCGGCATCGGTAGCGGGCCGCAGCTCGGCCGCCTGCTCGGCGAGATCGAGGAGGCGCGCTTCGCGGGCGAGGTCACCACCGCCGACGAGGCGATCGCGCTCGCCGCGCGCCTGCGCGAGGACGAACGCGGCTAGGCTTCGCGCATGGCCGGCCAAGATCCCGACTGCCTCTTCTGCAAGATCGTCGCCGGCGAGATCCCGGCCACCGTCATCGCCGAGGACGAGCGCACCGTCGCCTTCATGGACATCAACCCCGCCACGCGCGGGCACGCGCTCGTCGTCCCGCGCGCCCACGCGCGCGACGTCCACGAGATCGACCCCGACGACCTGCGCGCGGTGGCGACGTCCGCCCAGCGCGTCGCCGCGAGGGCGCTCGACAAGCTCGGCGCCGCCGGCGTCAACCTCCTGAACTCCAGCGGCGCCGCCGCATGGCAGACGGTCTTTCACTTCCACCTGCACGTCATCCCGCGCTATGAGGACGATCCGCTGAAGCTGCCGTGGGTCCCGTCCTCCGGCGACATGGACGAGATCGCCGCGGCAGCCGCGCTGCTGGCCGGCTGAAGCCGCCGGCAGGCGGTTGCCGGTCGATTCCGAGGCCCCGGTGCGTCATATTTGCGTGATGGCATTGCGCAGGCGGCGGCTCCGGGGCCGCGCGACTCTCCTCTGCGTGACCGCGATCACCGTCGCGGGGGCCGCCGTGGCGGTGTCGGTCGCGCTCGCGGCGGCGTCCAGGCCGGTGGTGATCGCCGACGCCGCCGACGACGCGTCCACGCTCGACATGACGCGCGTCTCGTTCCGGCGCGCGTCCGACGGGCGCCTGCGAGCGGTCTTCACGTTCGCGGCGCCGATCACGCCGCGGGCGCTGCTGGCGCGGTCGGGACCGCCCGGCGCGGCGTGCCTGCGGATCTGGACGGATCCCGACGCCGATCCGAAGGCCGCGCGGCCCGACCGCCTCGTCTGCGTCACCGCGCGCTCGCGCAGCAGGCTGCGCGGCGGCGTCTACGAGGTTCGCGGCGCGGCGCTGCCCGGACGCGTCGCCGACGCCTCGGTCAAGCGCACGGCGAGCGGCCGCAGCATCGTCGTGCGCTTCACGCAGAGCTCGCTCGCGCGCCCGCAGCGGATCCGCTTCGCGGTCGAGTCCACGCAGCCGGGATGCGCGGGCACGACGTGCATCGACACCGTGCCCGACCGGGGCGCCGTCCGGACGTTCCGCCTGCGCTGAGCCGCCGCGCGCGTCCGCCGGACGCGGTGCCGGCGCCCGCGCGGCCCCTGGTTTTCGCGGCCGCGGACGCAACAACAGCCGGATAACTGTGTTGAATGCGGGCATGATCAGCCATCGAGTCCTCCTCAGCTCAGTCGCGCTGGCCGCCACCGCCATGCTCGCGCTTCCCGCGGCCTCGCCCGCGAAGATCGCCGAGCTGGGACAGCTCGCCGACGGCGTCCGGGGCACCTGTCCCGACGACTGCCAGGCCGTGAGCCGCACGACCGGCTATCAGGCCAAGGTCGGCCCCGACCGCTCCCTCTACCGGGCGCCGGCGGACGGCCGCATCGTCGCCTGGACGATCGCGCTCGGCAAGCCCGGCCCGAAGCAGACCGCCTTCTTCACCGAGCGCCTGGGCGGCGAGTCGCAGGCCACGGTCGTCGTGCTCGACCCCCGCAAGAAGCTCGTGCGCCGCGTCGTCGCCAAGGCGCCGCTGCAGAACCTCACCGACTACTTCGGCCAGGTCGTGCAGTTCCCGCTCGAGCGCTCGCTGCGCATCAAGAAGGGCCAGTACGTCGGGCTGAGCGTGCCGTCCTGGGCGCCCGCGCTGCAGATCGGGCTCGGCTCGGACACATCCTGGCGCGCCAGTCGCGCGCGCGACACCTGCGCCGACACGGCGACGCAGTCCGCGCTCGTCGGATCGCGCAGGGCCGTGCCGTTCGCCTGCCTGTTCAAGACGGCGCGCCTGACGTACAGCGCGACGCTCATCACGAACCCGACGAAGGACGGCTAGCGGCTCGGGGCGCCCGCGCACCCGGCCGCGGCGTCAGCAGGCGCCCGGGTTCTGCGCGCAGAAGTCCTCGAACTCGCCGCCGCCGGCCGTCGCACCGCCCGTCGTCGACTGGCCGGTGCCCGGCGTCTGACCGCCGGTCGTCGGCGATCCCGCGGGCGGCGCCGGCGGCGAGGCCGCAGGCGGCGCGACCGCTGCCGGCGGGGCCGTGCCGGCGGCCGGCGCCTCGGTCGTAGCGGTCGTAGCGGTCGTCGCGGTCGTCGTCGCGGCGGCCGGCGCCGCGGTCGTGCCGGTCGGGATCGTGAGGTCCGGAGTGGTCTGCGGCACCTCGATCGACAGCTCGTCGTCGGAGCCGCAGGCTCCCACGCCGCCGGCGAGCGCGAGCACGGCGAGCAGCGTCACTGAGCGCTGGCGGCGCATCAGCGACCGCGGGTCAGGCGACCGGGTCCATGCGCCGGCCGCAGTGCGGGCAGTCGTTGAGGTCGAGCTGGGCGAGTTGATCGCACCAGGGGCAGAAACGCAGGTTCTCGACGGCCCACGGCAGGCGGGACTTCGATGGCGCGAGCGGCAGCACCTTGCCGACGATCTCGAGCGGCTCGCCGCTGTCGCGGTCGACGTAGACGCGTCCCGGCTCGGCCTCGCGAATGATCTCGCGGCCGGTCCTGGGGTCGCGCATCCGGTAGCGCTGAAGGGCATCCACGGCGCGAACCCTAGCAAGCCGACCCCGCGCGATCCGGCGCCACCCACGCCCGCGCGGGCGGCCCGCTCGGACCGCCGCGGGTGCGGACCGCGGTGCCGTCGGCTTGTTTAGACTCCCGCGCTCGCATGAGCCACAAACCCTTCAGGACCAGACTGCTCAGCATCGCCGCATGCGGCGTTCTGGCCGCCGGCATGAGCGCCTGCGAGAACGACAACATCTCTGACGACGCCGACCTGATCGCCGGCAAGAAGGCGTTCGCGGAGAAGTGCAGCTCCTGCCACGTGCTCGCGCGCGCCAACGCCACGGGCACCCAGGGGCCGAACCTCGACGAGGCCTTCCGCCAGGCTCTCAGCGACGGCTTCGGGCGCGGCACGGTCCACGGGGTCGTCCTCGACCAGATCCTCTACCCGGCAGACGTCCCGCAGGACAGCCCGGCGTACATGCCCGCCAAGCTCGTCACCGGCAAGCTCGCAAACGACGTCGCCGCCTACGTCGCCTCGGTCGCGGCACGCCCGGGCAAGGACGAGGGCAAGCTCGCGACCGCCGTGCCGGCGGCCGGCGGCGGCAAGCCGATCGCGGCGAAGAACGGCAAGCTCGAGATCCCCGCCGACCCCAACGGCCAGCTCGCGTACGTGACCAAGGAGGCCACGGCGCCTGCCGGGCCGCTCACGATCGAGTCCAAGAACGACGCGTCGATCCCGCACGACATCGCGATCGAGGGCAACGGCGCGACCGGCAAGGGCGAGGTCGTGCAGGATGGGGGCGTCTCGCGGTTCATGGTCACGCTCAAGCCCGGCGAGTACCAGTACTACTGCACCGTGGCAGGGCACCGCGAGGGTGGCATGGAGGGCACGCTGACCGTCAAGTAGGTCCTGCGGCTGCGGGCGGCCGCCCGACGCGCGGAGGGCAGAGCGCGCTGCTCGCGCTCGCCCGCCTGTATCAGAAGACGGCCTTCACGACGAACGCCAGCGCCGCCACGACGACGCACACCACGAGCACCCGCAGCAGGAACGCGAACGCCGCCTCCTCGGATTCCCACGGGGGACGCACGGCGCCGGCCGGGCCGCTCAGAGGATGTAGATCGACGTGTAGACGACGATCCACATCACGTCGACGAAGTGCCAGTAGATGCCCGGCACCTCGACGCCGTGGTGGTGCTCGGGCGAGAAGTGGCCTCGGAAGGAGCGGATCGTCACCATGACGAGCAGCGAGAGCCCGACGAACACGTGCGCGCCGTGCAGGCCCGTGAGGCCGTAGAAGATCGTCCCCTGAGCGTGGTCCTGCGGGGAGAACCCGATGTGGACGTACTCGTTGATCTGGATGAACAAAAAGCAGAAGCCCAGCAGCGACGTCAGCAGCATGCCGGCCTTCAGGCCGAAGCGGTTGCCGTTCTTGATCGACGTCTGCGCCCAGTGCATCGTCAGCGACGAGCTGAGCAGGATCGCGGTGTTCAGGCCCGCGATCGCGACCGGCAGCTCGTAGCCCTCGAAGGGGAACCAGCGATGGCCCTCCGCCACGAGCCTGATGAAGAAGTAGGCCGCGAAGAAGGCCCCGAAGACCATGATCTCCGAGACGATGAACAGCAGCATCCCGAGCACCTCGTGCGGGACGCGCGAGCTGCGGTTGGCCGCCGGAGGGCCGTGGTGCCCGTGGTCGTCGTCGTGGTGGTCGAGCGCGACGCCCGCGCTGATGCCTGCTGCCTCCATCAGCCGCCCCTCCTGTGGCTCGCGGCTCCGACCACTAGCTCGAGACCTCGGCCGGCGCGTCGGCGGGCGTCTCGGCGATGATGTGCTCGACCTCGATGTTCGCAGCCTTGCGCACGCGGGAGATGAGATCGGCGCGCAGCCAGCCGGACTTCGTCACGGGCAGCGTCGAGATGATGACGCGCGACACCTTGTAGAACTGCAGCGCGTTCATCGTGGCCGTGTAGGGATCTGGGTCGCCGAGCATCCCGGCGACGAGCAGCCCCTCGCGGCGCATGCGGTCCAGCGTGTTGCCCAGCCGGGCTCGCGCGACGGCCGCCGCGCGCCCGTCGCCCTTGGACTGCAGCGGGACGACGACGATGAAGAGCATGTCCTCGCTCTCGTCGGCGATCTCCTTCATACGCTTGCGCAGCGTCCCGCGGCCGGCGGTGACGTTGGCCACGACGAGCGTGAGGTCGAACGGCAGCCCGTCGGCGTCCATGTCGGAGATGACGTGCGTGACGGGAACGCTCGTGCTGTCCTGGATGCGCTCGATGAGGTCGCGCCGCAGCCAGCCCGACGACGAGGAGGGCAGCGTCGAGATGATCACCTCGTCGGGGTCGTACTCGTGGATCGCGTCGAGGGTCGCCGTGTAGGGGTCCTCGTCGCCGAGCTCGCCACCGGCGACGATGTCCTCGCCGCGCAGGTACGACAGCGTGAGGTCGAGGCGCACCTGCGCGGAGTCGCGCACGGCGTCGTCGTAGATGACGTAGCCCGAGCGCGGGCGCGTCATCGGGACGACGAGCGTGAAGCTCGTATCCGGCTCTTTGGCGCGCTCGCGCACGAGGTCGAGCAGCTTCGCTCCGGCGATCGTCTGATTGGCGACGACGAGGATGTGCTTGGACACGGTCTACGCCTCGTCCTTAGCGCCGCCGCGGGCGTGCGCCGCGCCGGAGGGGGTCGCGCCCGCCGGCTGCGGGACCTCGGGCTCCTTGAAGACCGCGTGGACGGCGCCGGGCACGCCGTACTCGTAGGGCCCCCCGACGACGGTCGGCAGCGCGTCGAAGTTGAAGATCGGCGGCGGCGAGGACACCTGCCACTCGATCGTCAGCGCGCGCCACGGGTTGGACTCGGCGCGCGGCCCGCCGCGCCACGAGGCGATCATGTTGTAGACGAACACGAGCGCGCTGAGCCCGAGGAAGAAGCTCATGATCGAGATCGCGAGGTTCCAGCCGGCCCACTGCTCGGCGTAGTCGACGACGCGGCGCGGCATCCCCTGAACGCCGATGAGGTGCATCGGCGCGAACGTCGCGTTGAAGAAGATGAACGTCGTCCAGAAGTGCAGCTTGCCGAGGCGCTCGTCGTACATCCGGCCCGTCATCTTCGGGAACCAGTAGTAGACGCCGGCGAAGATCGTCAGCAGCGATCCGCCGAAGAGCACGTAGTGGATGTGGGCGACGATGAAGTACGTGTCGCTGACGTGGATCGTGACCGGGATGATCGCGAGCATCACGCCGGAGATCCCGCCGAGGGTGAACATCGTCAGGAAGCCGAGCGCGAAGAGCATCGGCGTGTCCATGTGCAGGACGCCACGCCACAGCGTCGCAAGCCACGAGAAGATCTTGATGCCGGTCGGCACCGCGATGATCGCGGTCGTGATCATCATCGGGATGCGGATCCAGTCCTGCATGCCCGACACGAACATGTGGTGCGCCCAGACGGTGAACCCGAGCATGACGATCGCCAGTAGCGAGAACGCCATCATCCGGTAGCCGAAGATCGGCTTTCGCGACTTCACCGCGATGATCTCCGAGATGATCCCGAACCCGGGCAGCATCATGATGTAGACCGCCGGGTGGGAGTAGAACCAGAAGATGTGCTGGTACATCAGCACGTCGCCGCCGCCGGTCGGATCGAAGAAGTTGAAGCCCAGCGAGCGGTCGAAGAGGACCATGAACTGCGAGACGGCGATGAACGGCGTCGCGATGACGACGAGCAGCGACGTCGAGAAGTTCGCCCAGACGAGCAGCGGCATCCGGAAGAAGCTCATCCCGGGCGCGCGCATCGTGATGATCGTCGCCAGGAAGTTCAGCGCCGTCGCGATCGACGACGCCCCCGCGAACTGCACCCCGATCGTGAAGAACACCTGCCCTTCGGGCGCTGTCACCGACAGCGGCGCGTACGCGGTCCAGCCGCTGGCGAACGACCCGCCGGGGGCCGCGAACGACATCAGCATCATGATCCCGGCGAGCGGCAGCATCCAGAACGACAGTGCGTTCAGCCGCGGGAAGATCATGTCCGGCGCGCCGATCATGAGCGGCAGGACGTAGTTCGCCAGGCCGGCGAAGACCGGGATGATGAACAGGAAGATCAGCAGCGACGCGTGGACGCTGAAGAGGCCGTTGAAGGTGTTCGGATCGACGAACTGGCGCCCCGGCTGGGCGAGCTCGGCGCGCATGAGCATCGCGAACAGGCCGCCGATGAAGAAGAAGACGAACGAGGTCACGACGTACTGGATGCCGATGACCTTGTGGTCGGTGTTGACGCGGAAGTAGTCGCGCCAGGAGTGCGCGCCGTGGCCCGAGTGGTCCTCCGGCTGCGTCTTGCGGCCGGTCGCCCAGTAGAACCAGTAGTCGAATGCCCCGAGTCCGATGAGGAAGCCGATCGGCGCCAAAAACAGCGACAGCTCGAGGACGGCGAAGCCGTCGATCAGCGGGTCCAGGTCGTACCAGGCCCGCGTGATGAAGATGATCACGTACGAGACCGCGATCCCGGCGAGTGTGCCGAGGCCGGCCCTGATCATCCCGGGCCCGCGGAGCTTGGCGACCATCTAGCGCTTCCTTTCCATCGTCGTGCTCACTTGCCGGCCACCTCGCCGAGGTACTTCACGAGGGCCTCGAGCTCCTCGTCCGAGAGGGTATCGCCGTAGTTCTTCGGCATGATCCCCGCCTGGAAGCCCGAGGCGATCTCGGCGTCCGGGGCGACGATCCCCTGCTCGATGAACTCCGCGTCCTTCCCCGCCAGCGACTGATCGAGATCCGGTCCCGTCTGGCTCGAGGTGCCGGCGTCCGCGAGCGTGTGGCAGGCGCCGCACGCCGTGGCCGTCCCGTTGCCTGCGGTGAACAGCCGCTTTGCGTCGACCTCGCCGTCCTCGCCGGTCGCCGCCGCCGGCGCCTTCTGCTCGGCGAGCCACGTGTTGAACTCGGCGGGCGTCACCACGCGCGTCTGCGCGCGCATGACCGCGTGCCCCAGGCCGCAGAGCTCCGCGCAGACCACGGGGTAGGTGCCGAGCCTGGTCGGGGTGACCCGGTAGCGCGTCTCGATCCCGGGCACGGCGTCGATCTTCATCCGGAACGCCGGGACCCAGAAGTCGTGGATGACGTCCAGCGCCTTGACGTAGAAGCGCACCGGGCGGTTCACCGGCAGGTACAGCTGCGTGGACTTGATCGGCTCCCCGTCGGCCTGGGGGTACTCGAACGTCCACGCGAACTGCTGGCCGACGACGTTGACGCGCATCTCGTCCGCGCGCGCCTCCTCGATGTCGACGAGGACTATCCACGCGTACGCGCACAGCAGCACGAGGATGATCGCGGGGATCGCGGTCCAGATGACCTCCAGGCGCGTGTTGCCGTGGATCGGCGGTCCGTCGAGCTGCTCC
>DATMJM010000385.1:0-2838 GCA_035553935.1 Solirubrobacteraceae bacterium | reverse complement strand
GCTCTGCGAGGGCGACCACATCGCGATCGACGGCACGACCGGCCAGATCACGGTCGACGACGTGCCGCTCGTGCAGCCGCAGATGAGCGAGCACTTCGAGCGCGTGCTCGAATGGTCCGACGAGCTGCGCCGGCTCGGCGTGCGGGCCAACGCCGACACGCCCGAGGACGCGGCGAAGGCGCGCACTTTCGGCGCCGAGGGCATCGGTCTGTGCCGCACCGAGCACATGTTCATGGCCGCCGACCGCCAGCCGAAGATGCGCGAGATGATCCTCGCCGACACGATCGAGGAGCGGCGCGCGGCGCTCGATGAGCTGCTGCCGCTGCAGCAGCAGGACTTCGAGGAGATCCTCGAGGCGATGGACGGGCTGCCGGTGACGATCCGCCTGCTCGACCCGCCGCTGCACGAGTTCCTGCCGCCCGACGAGGAGGATCCGCGCGCGCATGTCCTGCGCGAGGTCAACCCGATGCTCGGCACGCGCGGCTGCCGCCTGGCGATCCTGCATCCGGAGATCTACGAGATGCAGGTCCGCGCGATCATGCGCGCGCAGCGCGCGGTCACCGACCGGCTCGGCCACCCGCCGCGGCTGGAGGTGATGGTCCCGCTCATCGACTACGAGCGCGAGCTGGACATCATCGAGGAGCTGATCTTCCGCGTCGCCCGCGAGGAGGGGGTGTCGCGCGAGAACTACCTCTGCGGGACGATGATCGAGCTGCCGCGCGCGTGCTTTTTGGCAGACACCATCGCGACGCACGCCGACTTCTTCTCATTCGGCACGAACGACCTCACGCAGACGGCGCTCGGGTTCAGCCGCGACGACATCGAGGGCAAGATCCTGTCGCCGTACATCGAGAACAAGATCTTCGACCGCTCCCCGTTCGAGACGCTCGACACGCCCGGCGTCGGGCAGCTCGTGCGGATGGGGGCGTGGCTCGGCCGCAAGTCGAAGGCGTCGCTGAAGCTCGGGATCTGCGGCGAGCACGGCGGCGATCCGGACTCGATCGACTTCTTCCACAACTCCGGGCTCGACTACGTGTCCTGCTCGCCGTTCCGCGTGCCCGTCGCGCGCGTCGCCGCCGCCCAGGCGGCGATCCGCCGGGGCGACGACGGCGGCTGGTGACGACTACCGGTAGAGCACGACCGACAGCCGCTTGACGTCGAGGACGCCCTCGGGGTCCGGGTCGTCCGTGCGCGCCACGATCGTGAACTGGATCTCCGGCTCCGACTGCGCAGCGGTGCGCAGCGGCTCGGTGATGTCGACGCGCTTCTTCATCCTGATCGTGCGCGACAGCGGGCGGTTGTCGAAGCGCCGCCGGTCGGGCTCGCGGTTGTCGCAGTGGCCCTCGGCGCCGAAGCAGCCGCCGTGGCCGAAGACGTGGAACGACCCGACGTAGCCGGCCTCCGCGTCCTTGCCGGTGCCGGCGTCCGCATCGGGGTTGTTGATGTAGACCAGCCCCTCGTAGGAGGCGCCGGTGTGCTTGATGCCGCCGATCTCCAAGTGCGCCGTGCTGTAGCCGGCGGCCGGCACGACGACCTGCGACGGCACGGGCTCGCACACGATGATCTCGCCCGGGCGGCCGGCGCCCGCCTGGCGCTCGATGAGCGTCTCGGAGTCGGCGTAGTCGAAGCCCAGCGCGTTGGCGTTGAGCACGTCGCGCACCCTGAGGTTGAAGGGCTCGAGGATGATGTCCTCCCAGCCGGGCGACGCGACCGCGTTGAGGCGGTTGTCCTGCTGCCAGAGCCACCACATCCGGTCGATCATGCAGTGGTGCACCCAGAAGACGGGGTCGAACGCCGCATAGCCGACGTTGCCCATCGTCCCGCCGACCCAGCCGTGGACGCCGTCGTGGATGTCCTCGCAGGCGTCGTTGAAGACCGCGTAGCTCGGCTGTTGCATGACGGCCTGCAGCTCCCCGGCGCCCGGCAGGAACTCCGGCGGATGAGGGTCGCGGAACGTCTCGGCGATGAGCGGTGCCCCGTCGCGGATGTCGTCGGGCGTCACGAGCGTTCGCGACTTGTACAGCGGGTTCGGCGCGCCGCCGACCTCCTCGTCGGCGAACGGGGGCGGGATCTCGCGCGTCGTCGTCCAGTCCCACCACGGCAGCGTCACGCCGCGGACGCGGTCGGCGAGCGCCTGCTCGAGGCGGTACAGGTAGGCCCGGTGCCATGGCAGGAAGATCCGCTGGGGAGTGTGGTGCGGGCAGTCCCAGAAGGGAACGCCGTGCTTGCCAGCGTGCTGGAAGAAGCCGCGGTCGTCGCCGCGCGCGTCGAGGCTGATCTGCTTGATCTGCTCGAAGGCGCTGCGTAGCGCGACGACCTCGTCGTCGGACAGCAGCGCCGCGTTCTTGCGATGCACGAGGTCATCGCGCTCGAGCCGCGCGGCATTCGCAACGTCTCGTCCGGTGGCTTCCATCGCCCTTCCCCTCGGTCGTGTGCTCCGTGGGCGGATCCTAGATCGGGATCCCGCGCACGGGGGGAAACGTCAGGGGCTACGGCGAGGGTTGGGCGCCCTTGAGCGCCTCGACGTCCTTCGCGATGTCGTCGATCCGGCCGGAGAGCTCGTCGATCGCCTGCTGGGGATCGGCGACCGGACGATCGGCGAGTTCCTTGACGGTGTTCTCGAGGGCGCTCACGCGGTCCTCGACGCCTTCCCCGTCGCCGCCGTCGGCCGAGCGCAGGTCCTGCACCTGGCGGCTGATGCGATCGACCCTGTCGTCAAGCTCCGACACCCGCGAGTCCGTCGCAAGCCCGCCGCGCGAGCCGCCGCCCTCATCGTCCTGGACGAGCGAGTAGATCGCGACGCCGAGCGCCGCCACGGCGAGCACGCCGACGATCATG
>DATMJM010000384.1:0-2559 GCA_035553935.1 Solirubrobacteraceae bacterium | reverse complement strand
ACCGCAGTGCGGAGGGCGCTCTGGAGCACGCGGTGTCGCGTGCGCACCGCGCGACGGCTGCGCTGCTCGTCGAGCGGTCCGAGCACGTGCCCGAAGCTCCGCTGCGGCAGCTGCTCGTCGCGGTCGAGGACGGGCCCGCCGCGCTCGGGCTCGTACGCTTCGCCTCGGCGCTGGCCGCGGATTCCGGCGGCTACGTGCAGCTCGTCCACGTCCGCGGCGCCGGGTACGGACCCGCCACCAGGCACCGGCTCGCCGAGCTGTCGCTGGAGATCATCGCGATCACCGCGGCGGAGCCGATCGTCGACGTGCTGCACGCAGGGCAGATCGCGACAGGCATCGTCGAGCTCGCGCGGCGCTGCGAGTCGAGCCTGCTCGTCGTCGGCCGCACCCGCCCGGCGGCAGCGCGGTCGCTCGCCGACGGGGCCGAGCGACCGCGCTGCCGCCGGGCGCCGTGCTCGGTGCTCGTCGTGCCCGCCGCGGCCACGTCGTAGCGAGAGCCGCTTTCGCCCTACGGCGGTCGCGCGGGGCGGCGCGTACGATCGCCGGTATGCACGGCGGTCATGGTCATGCGCACGACGGGCACTCGCACGCGCCCTCCGTGCACGCCGACCGCCGCTGGCTGGCGGTCGCGCTCGTCCTCATCGCGGGGTTCATGGCGGTCGAGGTCGTTGCGGGCCTGCTCGCGGGCTCGCTGGCGCTGCTCTCCGACGCGGCCCATATGCTCACGGACGCCGCCTCGATCGCACTTGCGCTCGTCGCCGCCGGCCTGGCGACGCGACCCGCGAAGGGCGCCTTCACGTTCGGCTTCGGCCGCGCCGAGATCCTGTCGGCGCAGATCAACGGTGCCGCGCTGTTCGTGCTCGCCGGCGTCATCGCGGTCGAAGGCGTCCGGCGGCTGGGCAGCCCGCCGGACGTCGACGGCCCGGTCGTCGTCGTGGTCGGCGGCGTCGGCGCGCTCGTCAATATCGCCGCGTTCTGGGCGCTGTCGCGCTCGGAGCGCCAGAGCCTCAACGTCGCGGGCGCGCGCGCGCACGTGCTCGCCGACCTGTACGGCTCGGCCGCCGCCGTCACCGCGGGTGTCGTCATCGCGTCCGGCGGCCCCGCCGAGGTCGACGCCATCGCCGCGCTCACCGTTGCGGCGCTGATGCTGCGCTCGGGCTGGTCGCTGCTGCGCGCCTCCGCGCGGGTGCTGCTCGAAGCCGCGCCGCCTGGCCTGGACCCCGACGAGGTGGGCCGCACGCTCGCGGCGATGCCGGGCATCGTCGAGATCCACGACCTGCACGTCTGGGAGGTGACCTCCGGGTTCGTCGCCGTCGCCGCGCACGTCGTCGTCGCGCCCGATGACGACTGCCACGCGCGCCGGCGCGAGCTGCAGACGGTCCTGCACGAGCGCTTCGCGATCCGCCACACGACGCTGCAGGTCGACCACGAGTCCTGGCATCCGCTCGTGCAGATCGAGCCGCGGTCGTAGGAGCCTCACAGCGCCGAGGCGCCGATGACCTCCTGCCACCACGCGCGCTCGGCGTCGCTGGAGGCCGTCTTCAGCCGCCGGCGGGCGTGCCACTGGACCTGCTCGCGCGCGCCGACGAGCACGTGCGGCCCGGTCACCGCGTAGCGCCCGTCCTCCAGGACCACGAGCGCGCCGGGGACGTCCCAGCGCGTGTTGAGCCGCTCGACGACCGTCAGCCCGAGCACCTCGCTGGGGGCGTCGGGATTGCCGTCGGCCTCCGTCCACGGCCGCGTCGTGAAGATCGGCGCGCCGGCCGGAGGGGTGCGCGGGGGGCGCGGCGCGGGGCCGACGGGACCGGTGCGCCAGCGCTCGCGCGCGTCCTCGAGCGCGCCGACCGCCGACTGGCGCGCCACGATGTAGAGCCGGTCGCCGGCCTCCAGGCGCGTCGAGCCGCGCGGCGGCAGCGCTTCGTCGCCGCGGACGAGCACGTTGACGAGCGCCTCGCGCGGCAGGCCGAGGTCGCGCACGCGCACGCCGATGGCGGCGTCGCCGTCGTGGATCGGCACCTCCACGACGTCGGCGCCGAGCCGGCGGATCGAGCCGACCTCGACGAGCGGGCGCGGCAGCGCGGGCTCCTCCGTGGTCGCCCCGAGGGCGCGCGCGAGCGGCTCGAACGTCATCCCCTGCAGCAGAGTCGACACGAGCACCGCGAAGAACGCGATGTTGAAGAACGTCAGGCTCCCCTCGACGCCCGCGATGACGGGGAACGTCCCCAGCACGACGGGAACCGCACCGCGCAGCCCCGCCCAGCCGAGCACGAACCGGTCTGTCATCGACAGTGACGCGAACGCCGTCGCGACGACGACCGCCAGCGGCCGGGCGACGAAGACCAGCACGAGCGCGATGAGCGATCCCTCCCAGGCGATGTCGTCGAGCTGATGGGGGAAGACGAGCAGGCCGAGCGTGAGGAACATCGCCAGCTGCGCGACCCACGCCAGCCCGTCGTGGAAGGCGTAAACGGTCTGGCGCGCCGGCAGGCTCGCGGACCCCATCGCCAGGCCGTTTACGCCTTCCACGACGGGCTGGCGTGGGTCGCGCAGCTGGCGATG
>DATMJM010000383.1:0-5343 GCA_035553935.1 Solirubrobacteraceae bacterium | reverse complement strand
GCAACGAAGTGTGCAAGCAAGGCGACATCGACGCCGTGGTGGACTTGTTGATCCGGAGTTCGAGATGACCGAGACGCCCAGTCTTCCGGGCGCTCACTTCCCTGCGTGGGCATGAGGCGTTGCGTCGCTACTTCTACGGCTGGCAGCGCAACTGGTCCGAAACGTCCTGGCGGGCCGAGGAGATAGTCGACGTGCCGCCTGACAAGGTCGTCATCGATTCGGTTCTCGCGCTCCGCGGGCTTCGGAGCACCACCTGGGTAGAGCATCGCTGGGGGCATGTCTTCGAAGTGCGCGGCGGAAAGTTCATCCGACAGGATGGCTACGACACGTGGGAAGAGGCCCTCGAAGCCGTGGGGCTGCGGGAGTAGGCGAGGCGAAGGATGGGCGCGGCTGGTTTCGAACCAGCGACCTCTCGCGTGTGAAGCGAGCGCTCTCCCACTGAGCTACGCGCCCTGAGCGCTGGCAGTCTAGCCCGCGTCGTGCGGCTGCGATCGCCGTGGCCCCACCCGGGACTAGACCCCGAGCACCGCGCGCCACGGGAGCGCCTGGGTGGTCATGATGCCCGCCGTGAACGCGCCCCCCAGACCCGGTCGAGAGCAGACGGGCATCGTCGCCGCGAGCGCCCGGCTCGCCGAGTCCAACCCGTTCAACTTCGCCATCTTCGGCGTGATCGTCGCCAACGCGATCGTGCTCGGGCTGGAGACCTACGACCGCATCGACCGCGACGCGGGCGGGCTGCTCGACACACTCAACTGGGTCTTCCTCGGGATCTTCGCGGTGGAGCTCGCCATCCGCATGACGGCCCACGGCAGCCGCCCGCAGGACTTCTTCAAGAGCGGCTGGAACGTCTTCGACTTCCTCGTCGTGATGGCCGCGATCACCCCGGGCATCAGCCAGAGCACCGCGCTGTTGCGCCTCGCGCGGCTCGCGCGGATCGTCCGCATCGTGCGGATCGTGCCGGACCTGCGGATCCTCACCGTTGCGATAGGGCGCAGCCTGCCGGGCGTCGGCAGCCTCTCGATCCTCGCCGTCCTGCTCGTCTACGTCTACGGGATGATCGGCTGGCTCATCTACGGGGACGAGGACCCCAAGTTCGAGACGATCGGCGACGCGATGCTGACGCTCTTCATCCTGCTGTCGCTCGAGAACCTGCCGGACCGGATCGAGACCGGCCTGCTCATCTCGGATTGGACCGTCCCGTTCTACGTGTCGTTCGCCCTGATCGCGGCCTTCCTGCTGCTCAACATCCTGATCGGGGTCGTGATCGAGTCGATGGAGGAGGCGCGCACCATCGAGGAGGAGCGTCACCGTCGCGAGCGGCGCGAGGCGGCGGCGGCGACGGCGACGGGCGAGGACGACAACGAGCTCGCGATCGACGAGCGCGTAGCGAGCCTTCGCCGCGCTCTCACAGAGCTCGAGGCCGAGTTGAAGTTCCAGCGGCGCGAGAGCTGAGCCCGCGCTGCGGCTTCGCGCTACGCTGACTCTGGACCGTGCTAGGCGGGGAGGTAGCGGTGCCCTGAATCCGCAATCCGCTCTAGCGGGGCCGAATCCCCGTCCGAGGGGCGCTGGTCTCGAGGCCAGTACGCCGGTCGGCGGCGGTGATGGTCAGGTCCCGCGCGGTGAACGCCCTCGAACCAGGTCAGGTCCGGAAGGAAGCAGCCTTAAGGGGTAGCGGTCATGCGCCGCGGGGAAGCCTGGCCGGAGTCGCGGGCCGGCGGGAACGCTCGAGAGCACGTTTCGACGGCGGGTGCACGGTCCATTAGCTTCTTCCCGTGACTGAGGCGCACAAGCGGCGCGTTGCGGGCGTGTTCGGCCGCGCGGCGGCTGACTACGACCGTGTGGGGCCGCCGGTGTTCGGGCCGATCGCCGAGCGGCTCGTCGATCTCGCCGGGGTAGGGGAGGGCATGGCAGTGCTGGACGTCGCCTGCGGCGCGGGCGCGGTGCTCGAGACCGCGCTCCGCCGGACCGGTCCCGAGGGACGCGTCGTGGGCATCGACCTCTCGCCGGAGATGGTCGCCGAGGCGGGGCGCCGGGTTCCGGCCGCCGAGGTCCGTGAGATGGACGCCGAGCGGCTCGATTTCGCGGGCGAGCGCTTCGATCGCGTTCTCTGCGCCTCGGCGCTCTTCCTGCTGCCGGATCCCGAGGCCGCCCTGGTCGGCTTCCGCAGGGTGCTGCGCCCCGGCGGCGTGGTGGGCATCTCGAGCTGGAGCCCCGACGATTCACGCTGGCTCTCGTGGAGCGGCCTCCTCACCGATCTCGGAATCGCGTTCGAGCCGCTCATGACGCGCTCCGCGAGCGACTCCGCCGCCGTCGAGTCGCTCGTCTCGCGTGCGGGCTTCGAAGACGCGAGCGTTGCGATCGAGCGTGACGCGCTCGAGTTCGACGACGAGCGCGATTGGTGGACGTGGCTGTGGACCCAGGGCCAGCGAGCCACCCTGGAGCGCCTCGATCCTCGGACCCTCTCGAGCCTCGAGGCCGAGGCGACCGCGCGGGTGGCGGCGCTCCGCGGCGACGACGGCCGCCTGTCGATGCCGATCGACGTGACCTACGCGACGGCCCGCCGCTGAGGCAGAGGAGGGGTCAGACCCCCTTGAGGTTGGTTGAGGGTTTTGGAGGCGTCACCTACCCGTACCGCCTTCGGCAGCGCTGCCGCCGGTCAGCGGCAGGCCGGCCCGCGGTACAGCCGCCACGAGCGGTTCTCCGCCGCGAGCGCGTAGCCGGGCGGCACGTCGGTCGCGGGGCGGGTCGCGTCCTTCGGGTCGAGGATCGAGAGCGGCTCGGCCTCCGGCGTCGGCGCCAGGAACGCGCCGTCGGCGGCGGGCGCCGTGCGCGCGGCCGAGACGATCGATCGCGGGCGCCGGTCGAGCCAGTAGGCGAGCGACGGAACCGGGCGGTGGTTCGGGACGAACAGCGTCCCGCAGCCCGCGAGCGCCGCGTCCGCGCGCTCTCCGCGCACCAGGTCCCGCAGATCGGCCTGGACCCTGTCGCGGTCGGCGATGTCTGCGCGCAGGTCGGCGATCCGGTCCACCTGCTGCACCGCGAACAGCAGCCCGATGGCCGCCAGGAGCGCGAGCCCGCCGGCCCGCCAGCGCCGCCGCTCGGGCCCGTCGGGCAGCGCGAGCCAGCCGAGCGCCCCGGCCCCCGCGAGCACCGACAGCATCGCCGCGGCGAGGAACAGGTAGCGGCCGAGTAGCGGCAGGCCCGCGACGGCCAGCACCAGGAAGCCGACGCCGTTCAGGCAGGCCACCGCCAGCGGTACGCCCACGCGCGAGCGCAGCCACAGGACCCCGGCGCCGGCGCCCGCCACGGCCGCGACGAGCTCGGGCAGGCGCATGATCTCGCCGAGCCTGCGCGGCATCACCTCCGGCACCGCGCCGAGGCCGGTCCGTCGCCCGAGCTCGGCGGCCAGGTCGGTCGTTCCGTTGAGCGACCAGAGCGGGTCGCCGGTGACGAGCAGGTCGGAGAGCGCCCAGGTGAGCGGCGCGGCGGCGGCGAGCGGTAGCAGCCTGAGCGGCGCGCGCAGCCACAGCCAGTAGACGCCGGCGAAGAGCCACGCCTCGGGCCGCAGCAGTCCCGCGAGCGCGAGCAGCACGAGCACCGCTGCCCCTCGCCTCGGTCGCCGCGCCTCCAGCACGGCCGCCCAGACGACGAGCGCGACCGTCGGCAGGTCGACGTAGCCGCGGATGCCGAAGTTGAGCGGCGGCACGCGCGTCAGGAAGATCGCCGCCGCCAGGATGCCGACGGCGGGGGCGAACAGCTCCGAGCCGAGCCGGTGGAGCCCTAGGCCGATCGCGCCCATCGAGAGCAGCACGATCGCGAGGAACAAATCCTCGGCCGAGTCGCCGAAGACCGACAGGAGGGCCCCCGTCGCCGTCGCCAGGGGATGCGGCGTCGGCGCGACCGGGACCTCGTAGTCCGGGAGCCGCCCCGCCGCCAGGTCGTCTCCCCAGACGAGCGTGAAGAAGGAGTCGTAGTTGAGGAACGCGTGGCCGAACAGCGCGTAGAGCGCGGCGGCGATCGCGGACGCTGCGAGGAGGTTGCGGGCCGGGCTCATCGCGGCGGAAGCTATCCCGCCGGACCGCGGCTACGATGCTTCGGTGCTCTCGCTGTACCGCCGCCATCGCCCCCGCACCTTCGCGGACGTGGTCGGCCAGGAGCACATCGTGCGCACGCTCCGCAACGCGATCGAGCTCGGCAAGGTGCACCACGCCTACCTGTTCGTGGGCTCCCGCGGGACGGGCAAGACGAGCATGGCGAAGCTGCTCGCGTGCGCCCTCAACGCCGCCGGCGGGCCGTCCGCCGCGTTCGATCCCGAGGCCCCGGGCTGCCGCGCGATCATGACCGGCACCTCGCTCGACGTGGTGGAGATGGACGCCGCCTCGCACAACTCGGTCGACGACATCCGCGAGCTGCGGGAGAACGTGGCCCTTGCGCCCATGGGCGGCGGCCGCCGCGTCTACATCCTCGACGAGGCGCACATGCTGACCACGCAGGCATGGAACGCGTTCCTGAAGACGCTGGAGGAGCCGCCCGGCCACGTCGTCTTCGTGCTCGCGACGACCGAGGCGCACAAGGTTCCGGACACGATCATCGACCGCTGCCACCGCTTCGACTTCCACCGCCCCTCGCTGGAGCAGGTGGCGGGCGTCGTCAACCGGGTCGCCGACCAGGAGGGCATCGTGCTCCCGGAGGCGGCCGTCAACCTGCTCGCCCGCCACGCCAACGGCAGCTTCCGCGACGCGCTCGGCACGCTCGAGCAGCTCGTGACCTACGGGGGCACCACCGTCGAGCTGGACGACGTGCTCGAGGTGCTGGGCGTCGCCGACGCGGAGCTCGTGCTGGAGGCCGCCGAGGCGATCGCCAACCACGACCCGCGCACCGCGCTCCTCGCCGTGGAACGGCTGGCCGAGTCGGGCCGCGACTACTCGCAGTTCATGAAGGACTTCGCGGCGCACCTGCGCCACCTGTTCGTCGTGCAGACCCTCGGCGAGGTCCCCGGCTCGTTCGCCGTGACCTCGGAGCACACCGACCGCCTCGCCTCGCAGGCGGAGCGGATCTCCCAGGGCGAGCTGCTTCGCGCCGTGGACCTGCTGGCCGAGGGCATCGGCCGCGTGAAGGACGGCGCCGAGCCGCGCATCCAGCTCGAGCTCGCGCTGCTGAAGGCGACGCAGCCGCAGGCGGAGCTGTCGCTCCAGGCCCTGATGTTCCGGATCGAGGAGCTCGAGAAGCGCCTCGCCGGAGCCGCGCCTGCGCCCGACCGCCCGGACCCGCAGCCCGAGCGCGCCCCGGATCCGGAGCCCGGCACGGCGCCCCAGGCGCAGCCCCCGCCCGCTGCGCCAGAGC
>DATMJM010000382.1:0-3719 GCA_035553935.1 Solirubrobacteraceae bacterium | reverse complement strand
GCCCGTCGAGGCGCCCGACGGCACGGCCGCCCGCCCGCGCGCGCCGGAGCTGAGCACGACGTCCACCTCGACGGTCGGGTTGCCGCGGCTGTCGAGGATCTGGCGGGCGTGGACGAGTTCGATCTGGCTCATATGTCTCCTTGGGATGAGTCGCCCGCCTGGTGCTCCAGACGGTCGCGGAAGCGCTGCGCAGCGGCGCGCAGAGCAAGCTCGGGGTCGACGCGCAGGCGGCGCGCCTCGTCGACGACGGCCAGCAGCCGCTCGCCGATCTCGTCGAACGCCGCGCCGCGCTCGGCTCGCGCGCGCTCGCCTGGGTCCGGCGCGCCCTCGAGCAGGCCGGCGGTGGCCGCCCGGCGCTGGACCTTGCGCGCGTACAGCAACGCGGGCAGGTTCTCGGGCACGTCGCCGAAGATGCCCGGCTCGCGGCCCGCCTCGGTGGCCTTGATCGAGTCCCAGTTGCTGAGCACCTGACCCGCTGACTCGGCCTCGATCTCGCCGAACACGTGCGGATGGCGGCGGATGAGCTTCTGGCGGCAGTGCTCGGCGACGGCGCCCAGATCGCCCGCGCCGCGCTCCTCGAGCAGCAGCGAGAGGAAGTGGACCTGAAACAGGACGTCGCCGAGCTCGTCGAGCAGCTTGGCGTCGTCGCCGGCGTTGGCGGCGTCGGCGAGCTCGTAGGCCTCCTCGACGGTGTGCGGCACGATCGAGCGCTCGTCCTGCTCGCGATCCCAGGGGCACTCGTCGCGCAGGCGCCGCGTGAGCGCGTCGAGGCGCGTGAGCGCCTCGACGATCTCCGGTCCGGGGGCGGGCACGGCCGCGAAGCCTACGCGGCGCGGCCGCGGCCGGCCCGGCTCAGCGCTGCGCGGGGTCGGGCTGCTGCGGCTGCCCGGGGGCCGCGGTGTTCGTCTTGGGCTTCGGCGCGTTCTTGCACTGCGACATGACGAAGGCGTCGGCGCAGTTCGTGCGCTCCTTCCACTTCTTGCGCAGCGCGGTGTTGAACTCGTCGTCGGCCTTCTGCTTGTTCTGCGCGTCGAGCTGCTGCTTGATCGCCGGCGTCGCCTCCTTCAGCGACTGCTGCTTGGCCTCGGTGATCTTCTGCACCTGGAAGACGTAGTAGCCGAACTGGGTCTTGACGGGGCCGGTCAGCTCGCCCTTCTTCGCAGCGAAGATCGCGTCGTCGAACGCCTTCTCCTGCGTGCCCTTGGCGATGCCGAGCAGCGCACCGCCCTGGGCCTTGGACGCCTGGTCGATCGAGTACTTCTTCGCGACGGCGCTCCAGCTCTGACCGGCCTCGAGCGCCTGCTTGGCCTCGTTGGCCTTGTCCTCGGTCTTCGTGAGCACGACGCGCAGGTCGCGGGTCGCGGGCGTCGCGAAGCGCGCCTTGTTCTTCTCGTAGAAGTCGGCGACGGCCTTGTCGCTCACCTTCGTCGCGCCCTTGACGGCCTTCTCGCGGAGCTTGGTGTACACGGTGTTGAAGCGCACCTGGAACTTCGCGTCGTTGACCGTCATGCCCGACTGCTTGAGGAACTCCTGGAAGTCCTTCTCCTGCGGGAACGACTGCTTCTTGGCCTCGTTGAACTCCTTGTCGGCCTCGGCGGCGGAGACCTTCACACCCTGATCCTCGGCCTCGCCGTTGACCCACTTCTCGAGGATGAGGAACTGCATGACCTGGTCGCGCAGGCCCTCGTACTCCTGCTTGCACTGCGTCCTGAACTGCGCGTCGGTCTGCTGCGGCTGGCCCTTGGCGGGCTTGGGCGCGTTCTTCTTCTTGTTCGCCACGCAGGCGGTGTACTGCGGCGGGTTGTAGGCGACCTTGTCCGAGCCCTGCGGCTGGCTGGTCGAAGCCGCGATCCCGAGCCAGTGCGTGAACTGCTCGCGGGTGATGTTGTCGCCGTCGACGCTGGCGACGGAGTTGCCGGGAACCGAGTCGCCGCATGCTGCGAGGGCGATCGAGACCACAAAAAAGGCGCCAAGCGCCGGAAGCGTACGAAGTTTTTGAATCACAACGGGGCCGATGCTAGCGAACGTGCACGCGACGGCGCGGTGGTTGGCGAGGCTTCATACGTAGTTCATATGTTGGGCCTCGGCTACGCCGCCTCGCGCGTGACCGCGAGCAGTACGTCCGCCGCGCGCACCACCGCCGGGAAGCGCTGCACCGGATCGTCGGGCACCCGCATCGTCAGCTGGCTCTTGCCGGACTCGTACAGCGCGCCCGGGATCTCCGCGCGCACCCGCTTGGCGCGCACCGAGTCGAGCTCGATCGGCGTCACCGCGAGGCGCCCGCCGCGGAACGAGACGGCCCGCGCGCCCGCTTGGCCGAGCTTGATCCGCGCGCGCTGCAGGTCGATGAGGTTCGACATCGGCTGGGGCAGGGCGCCGAAGCGGTCGGCGAGCTCCTCGCGCAGCAGCTCGAGATCGGCGACGTCGACGGCACCGGCGACGCGCCGGTGCACGTCGATCTTGGCCTGCTCGTAGGGGATGTAGTCGGTGGGCACGTACGCGTCGACGTTGACGTCGAGCCGGACGGGCTCTGCCGCCTCGACGGCCTCTCCCCCGTCGGCGCGCTCGGCTTCGGCGACGGCCTCGTCGAGCATCTGCATGTACAGCTCGAACCCCAGCGCCGCGACGTGGCCGGACTGCTCGTCGCCGAGCAGGTTGCCAGCGCCGCGCAGCTCGAGGTCGCGCATCGCGATCTTGAACCCTGCGCCGAGCTCGGTGTAGTCGCTCAGCGCGGCGAGCCGATGGGCGGCCTCGGGCGTCAGCGCCGCGGCGCTGGCGTACAGGAGGTACGCGTACGCGCGCTCGCGTGCGCGCCCGACGCGCCCGCGGATCTGGTAGAGCTGCGAGAGGCCGAAGACATCCGCGCGGTCGACGATCAGCGTGTTCGCCTGCGGGATGTCGATGCCGGACTCGATGATGCTCGTGCAGACGAGCACGTCGGCGTCGCCGCGCAGGAAGGACATCATCCGGTCCTCGAGCGTGTGCTCGTCCATCTGCCCGTGGACGACCTCGAAGCGCATCGCGGGACACAGCCCCCGCAGCCGCTCGGCCGTCTCGTCGATCGTCTCGACGCGGTTGTGCAGGAAGAACGCCTGGCCGCCGCGCGCGTGCTCGCGCAGGAGCGCCTGCTTGACGAGCTCCTCGTCGTATTCGCCGACGTAGGTCTTGACCGGCCGGCGGCCCTCCGGCGGCGTGTTGATGACGGAGATGTCGCGCAGGCCGGCAAGCGACATCTGCAGCGTGCGCGGGATCGGCGTTGCGCTCATCGAGATGACGTCGACGCGCAGCTTGAGCTGGCGCAGCAGCTCCTTCTGCTTGACGCCGAAGCGCTGCTCCTCGTCGACGATGATCAGCCCCAGGTCCTTCGCGCGCACGTCGCGCGACAGGATGCGATGGGTGCCGACCAGGATGTCGACGGCGCCGCTCTGGAAGCCCTCGATCGCCTTCTTCTGGTCGGCGGCGCTGCGGAAGCGGCTGACGTGCTCGATCGTGAAGGGGTAGTCCTTCAGCCGCTCGGAGAACGTCCCGAAGTGCTGCTGTGCGAGGATCGTCGTCGGCACGAGCATGAGCACCTGCTTGCCGGCGTCGGCGGCCTTGAAGGCGGCGCGCAGGGCGACCTCGGTCTTGCCGAAGCCGAGCGCGCCGACGGGGGAGAGGCCGTCGAGGCGGCAGAGCCCGTCCGGCTCGACGTCAACGTCGACGCGTACGTGCCCACCGAC
>DATMJM010000381.1:0-4728 GCA_035553935.1 Solirubrobacteraceae bacterium | reverse complement strand
GGACAAGCTCCGCGCACGCGAGCGGCCCGGCCGCTCCTGGTACTTCGACCTCGCGCTCGTGCTCGACTACTGGACGCCGGGCGCCTCGAGCGGCCGCACGTATCACCACACCGCGCCGATCAACATGATCTACGCGCTGCGCGAGGCGCTGCGCATCGTCGCCGGCGAGGACTGGCTGCCGACCGCTTGGGAGCGCCACCGCCGCGCGCACCACGCGCTGCGCGACGCGCTCGCCGTGCTCGGCTGCGAGCGCCTGTCGCCCGACGGCGAGCAGCTGCACCCGCTGCTCGCGGTGACGCCCCCGGCGGGCGTCGACGAGGCGGGGGTGCGCCGCGCGCTGCTCGCCGACCACGGGATCGAGATCTCCGGCGGCCTCGGGCCGCTCACCGGCAGGCTGTGGCGGATCGGCGTCATGGGCTGCGGCGCGCGCCGCGAGCCGCAGGAGCAGCTCGTCGCCGCGCTCGCCGGGCTGCTGCACGCCGACCCCGCCGAGCCGCTCGCCGCGCTCGACGAGGGCTGGCGGGCGTAGGGCGGCGCGCCGCGTGCCGCTCGACGCCGCCCGCTTCGCGGACCTGCTGACGGGCTACTGCCTCGACGTGCAGCCCAAGCAGGAGGTCGTCGTGCGTTCCAGCGCGCTCGCCGCCCCGCTGCTGCTCGAGTGCCAGCGAGCGATCCTCGAGCGCGACGCGTGGCCGCTGCTGCGCGTCGAGGTGCCCGGCGCGACGGCGGCCTTCTATCGCCATGCGCGCGAGCTGCATCTGGACGGCTTCTCCGAGATCTCGTTCGCGGAGGCGAAGAGGTCGCACGCCCAGCTCGCGATCCAGGCGCCCGAGAACACGCGCGCGCTGAGCGGGATCGATCCCGAGCGGCTCGCGCGATCGGCGCTCGCGCGCCGGCCGGTGCGCGAGCAGACGATGAAGAAGCGCTGGTGCGCGACGCTGTGGCCGACGGAGGCCGGCGCGCAGCAGGCGGGCATGAGCCTCGTCGACTTCGAGGCCTTCGTCGAGCGCGCGCTGTTTCTCGACCAGCCCGACCCGGTGCGCTCGTGGGGGGAGCTGCGAACGTTCCAGGCGGGACTGATCGAGCGGTTGAAGGATGCCGACGAGCTGCACATCGAAGCACCGGGGACGGACCTGACGCTGACGGTGAAGGGCCGCACGTGGGTCAACTCCGACGGCCGGCGCAACATGCCCAGCGGTGAGGTCTTCACCGGGCCGCACGAGGAGAGCGCGAGCGGGCGCGTCCGCTTCGGCGTCCCGTCGTCACCGGCGGGCGTCGACGTCGCGGGCGTCGACCTCGAGTTCCGCGACGGGCTCGTCGTCGCGGCGGCGGCCGAGCGCGGCGAGGAGTATCTGCAGCGCGCGCTGGCGACCGACGAGGGCGCGCGACGCATCGGTGAGATCGGCATCGGGACGAACTTCGGCATCGACCGTGCGATCGGCGCGACGCTCTTCGACGAGAAGATCGGGGGGACGGTCCACCTCGCGCTGGGCCGCTCCTATCCCGAGAGCGGCGGCACGAACGAGTCGGCACTGCACTGGGACCTCATCTGCGACCTGCGCCGGGGCGGCCGGCTGACCGCCGACGGCGAGGTCGTCATGCAGGACGGCCGCTTCGCGCTCTGACGCTCGCCGGGTGCGAGCGGATGCGGCGAGGCGCGACCAGTCTGTGGCTAAGGTCTGATGCCGATGAGGCTCTTCGTCCTCTGTGCCGCGCTGGCGGCGCTCGCCGCTCCGGCGGCCGCACCGGCGCAGGCCTACGAGGAGCGCCCGATGCGCCTGCCGGCGACCGGGCCCGGCGCGGTTGCGGCCGCCTCGCAGCCGGCCACATGGCTCGTGGCGGCGCAGTCGCGCAGCCGCCGCGCCGACGCGATCGCGCGGCGCTTCGGCGCGACGCGGCTGCGCACCGGCGCGGTCTACGAGGTGGCGAGCGGGCGGGCGCGGGCGCTTGCCGGCGCGCTGCGCCGGGCCGGGACGCTGCGTTACGCGGAGCCCAACGCGCCGCTGCAGCGAGCGAGCGCGCTCGACGCCGCGAGCGGCGGCTACGCGCGCGGCTACGTCGTCGATCCCGGGCTCGCGCCGCCCGCCCCGGGCGCGGCCGCGATCGCCGTGGTCGACGACCTCGTCGACACGTCGCACCCCGACGTCGGCCACGCGCGCCAGCTGCGGCCGGGGCCCGTGCTCGGACCGCATGGGACCATGGTCGCCTCGGCCGCGGCGGCCGCCTTCAACGGCTTCGGCGTCGTGGGGGTCTTCCCGTCGGCGCCGGTGCTGTCGGTCGGCCTGCCGCCGGAGATCTCCTGCGCCGACGCGGCGAACGGTGTCGACGCCGCCGCGTCCGCCGGTGCGAAGGTCATCAACCTCAGCTTCGGCTCGCCGAGCGACTGCGCGTCGCTGTTCGCCGCCGTGCAGATCGCCTACGCGCGTGGCAGCCTCGTCGTGGCGGCGGCGGGCAACGAGTTCGCCGCCGGCAACCCCGTCATCTATCCGGCCGCCTACCCGCACGTCCTGTCGGTCGCCGCGCTCGACTCGAACCTGGCGCCGTCGGGCTTCAGCAGCGAGAACACCGCCGTCGACGTCGCCGCGCCCGGCGTGAACATCCCGCTCGCGATCCCGGGGGCGTTCGACACCGACGGCACCCCGGACGGCGTGACGCTCGCCAGCGGCACGAGCTTCGCCGCCCCGATCGTCTCCGGCGCGGCGGCCTGGCTGGCGACGGCGCGCCGGAACCTCTCCAACGGGCAGATCGCCGACGTGCTGCGCCGCTCGGCGCGCGACGTCGGCGCGCGCGGCTACGACCCCGCCTCGGGGTTCGGGCTCGTCCAGATGGGCAGAGCGCTCGCGCAGCCGACGCCTGCGCGCGACGTGCTCGAG
Organism: Solirubrobacteraceae bacterium; assembly: GCA_035553935.1. GTDB lineage: Bacteria > Actinomycetota > Thermoleophilia > Solirubrobacterales > Solirubrobacteraceae > CADCVQ01. Next base: position 1,855 of record DATMJM010000381.1, on the reverse strand, counting down.
CCCAACGACGGCATCTCGTTCATCGACGGATCGGTGTTCGCGAAGCCCGACCCGTATATCTGGCGCGGGTCGGGCAAGCGCTCGCTCGGCGGCACCGCCGACCGCGTCGAGGACCCGATCGACGTCTACCGCGTGCGCCTGCGTGCCCGCTCGCGAGCCCGCGTGCGCCTGCGCGTGAGGTTCGGCAACCCCGACCTCGACGTCTACTCGTCGAGGGCGAGGTCCGTCAACGACCGCTCGAAGGTCGTCGCCCGCTCGCGGCTCGGGACCCGCCGGACCGAGAGCGTGGCGATCACGAATCGCAGCCGCTCGCCGCGCCGGTTCTACATCGCGATCACGATCGGCCGCGACGCGGCGGGCGCGCTCAACGCCGGCTACCGGCTGGAGCTCGAGCGCATCAAGTTCCGTCGCTAGGAGTCGGCGGCGGCACCCACGCCGCGCGCATGTCGACCCGCGCGCCGCGAAACGGCACCTGCTCGGCCTCCAGCAGCCGCCGCTGGCGCTCGCCCTTGGCCAGCGACCCGTCCGCGCGCACGACGCGCTGCCATGGGAGGCCCGGGTCCTCATTGGCGGCGAGGACGGCGCCGGCGCGGCGCGGAGCACCCGGGCAGAGGTCGCCGTAGGTCGCGACGCGCCCGTGCGGGATCGCGCGCACGGCCGCGAGGATGGCTTCGGTGGTGGGCACGGTCGGTTTCCGCGGCTCTCTCGTGTGGTTGGTGGTGCCGCTCGGCGTTCGAGAACGGCGTCGACAAGGGCAACGGTGCATGCCCGCCGGCAAGTGTGCCGGCTGCGTGGTTCCCACGAGCAGGTGGACGCCACGCTCGGCCGCGCTACCCGAGCCCCAGCCGCGAGCGCCCCGGTACCGTGATGGCCGTGCAGCGCCACACGAAGATCGTCGCCACGATCGGCCCCGCCTCGCGCGATCGTGAGACGCTCGTGCGGATGGTCGCGGCCGGCATGGACGTGGCGCGGCTGAACTTCTCCCACGGCACGCCCGAGCAGCACGCCGAGACCGCGCAACGCGTCCGGGACGCGGCTGGCCGCGCCGGGCGGCCGGTGGCGGTGCTGCAGGACCTGCCCGGGCCGAAGCTGCGGATCGGGCCGCTCGTCGACGACATCGCGGAGCTCAAGCCCGGCGACAACGTCGTGTTCTGCTGCAACGGCGAGGGTCTCGGCACCGCCAGCCGGATGCTCGTCGCGCGCCCGGAACTGATCGGTCCGATGCAGCCGGGCGACGTCATGTACCTCGCCGACGGCGCCGTGCGGCTGCGCGTGCAGGCCGTCCGCGACGACACGATGGAGATCCACGCCGAGGTGGAGGTCGGCGGCGCGGTCGCCTCGCGCCAGGGCCTGAACATCCCGGGACCGCTCGACGAGCTGCCGACGGTCCCCGAGGAGGACCTCGAGCACCTCGCCGTCGGCGAGAAGATCGGAGTCGACCTCGTCGCGCTGTCGTTCGTGCGCAGCCCGCACGACATCAAATTCATGCGCGAGCACACGCGCCTGCCGCTCATCGCCAAGATCGAGAAGCCGCAGGCCGTCGAGCGCGCGGAGGACATCATCCGCGCCGCCGACTGCGTGATGGTCGCGCGCGGCGACCTCGGCATCGAGCTGCCGATCGAGCGCGTCCCGATCGTCCAGAAGGAGCTGCTGGCGACCGCCGGCCGGCTCGCGCGGCCGTCGATCACGGCGACGCAGATGCTCGACTCGATGGTCGCCTCGACCCGCCCCACGCGCGCGGAGGTCGCCGACGTCGCCAACGCGATCCTCGACGGGACCGACGCGGTGATGCTCTCCCAGGAGACCGCGATCGGCGCCTACCCCGTCGAGACGGTCGAGATGATGGCCGCGATCG
>DATMJM010000380.1:0-6299 GCA_035553935.1 Solirubrobacteraceae bacterium | reverse complement strand
CGCTACGTGACTTCGACGTCAACGGCGACTCCTTCCGGCTGACCTACAACGGCGTGCAGTCGGCCCCGATCATCCGCGGCACGAACTACACCGCGGCCGGCATCGCGTCGGCGATCACCGGCATCGCCGGCTTCCCCGCGGCCGCGACCGTGAGCGTGCGGCGCTGGGACGGCGCGGGCGGAGCCCCGACCGACATCGGCTTCTCGGTGGTCTTCGGCGGCTCGCTGGTCAACACCGACGTCGCGCAGCTGACGCTGACCTCGCCCGCCGGCACGAGCGGTTTCGTCGGCGAGACCGACCAGGGCGGGACGACCCGCAACGGCGGCAGCGTCACGCTGCTGGGCAACCGCGCGCCGGAGGTCCAGACGCCCGCGGCGTTCACGATCCCGACGCGCACGCCGTTCAGCCTCACCGGCGTCGGGACGGATGCCGACGGCGACACGCTCGTCTACCTGTGGGAGCAGAACGATCCCGGCAGCGGCACGAGCCTGCTGTCGAACACGAAGAGCAACGGACCGCTCTTCCGCGTCTTCGGGACGGCCGCGCTCGTGTCGGAGCTCGACACGCTCATCTCACCCTCGCCCGGTCAGAACGCCGCGACGACGAGCCCGACGCGCGTCTTCCCGGACATGGCGCAGATCGTCGCCGGCAACACGAACGCCGCCACCGGCTCGTGCCCCGCCGTGACCCTGCCCGTCCCCGCCGCGACGCTCGAGTGCTACTCGGAGTTCCTGCCGACCTCCGGCTACGCGAACACGCTGCGCTTCCGGCTCACGGCGCGCGACACGAACCCCGCCGGCGGCGGCGTGGCGCACGCCGACACGACGCTCACCCTCGCCAAGACCGCCGGGCCCTTCCGCGTGACCTCGCAGGCATCGGCGGCGAGCGTCGCGTCCGGCGCGCCGCTCGAGGTCACCTGGTCGGTGGCGAACACGAACATCGCGCCCGTCAGCGTCGCGAACGTGAAGATCACGCTGTCCATCGACGGCGGGCAGACGTTCCCGACGGTGCTGAGCGCCTCGACGCCGAACGACGGCTCGGCGACCGTGACGCTGCCCAGCGCCGACACGACGACCGCCCGGATCAAGGTCGAGGCCGTCGGCAACGTCTTCTTCGACGTCAACCTCGCGAACTTCTCGATCCTGCCGGGGGCGCCCGTCGCGGGCAACGACGCGCCGCCGTCGGGCGCGACCGCGCAGTACAGCGACGCGCCGGCGCAGACGGTGACGATCTCGGCGACCGACGAGGACTCGCCGGGCTCCGCGCTCGTCGCGCAGGCCGGCGGCCTGCCGGCCGGCCTGTCGCTCCTCGCCGGCACGACCTCGGCGAACAGCCGGACGTGGGTCCTCGGCGGCAGGGCCGATGCCGCGCCCGGCACCTATCCCGTCCAGGTCACGGTGACCGACGAGGAGAACCGCAGCGGCGTGACGACCTTCGACGTCGTCGTCACCGGCGAGGACGCCGCCGTGACCTACGCCGGCGACACGCTCGTCACGGGCGCGCCGGGCGCCGGCAGCGCGGCGGCGACGCTGAGGGCCGACGTCGTCGACAGCTCCGCGGTGCCGGGCGCGACCGACCTCACGGCGGGCGACGTCGCGACCGCCACGGTGACGTTCAAGCTCGGCGCGGCGACGCTGTGCACGGCGCCGGTCGTGCCAGCGGCCGACGCCACCTCGGGCACCGCCACCTGCGCCGCCGGCCTGCCGACCGGCGCGACGCACCGCGTCGACGCCGTGCTCGGCGGCCGCTACACCGGCACGGGCGCCGGCGACGTGCAGGTGATCGGCGTCGCGGGGCCGGCGCCGCCGCCTCCCGCTCCGCCTGGGCCTGCGCCGCCGCCGCCACCACCGCCGGCCGCGCCGGTCCTCGCGCGCGCTGCGCTCGCCCCCAGCCTCTCGAAGGTCAGCAGCCGGCTGAGGCTGTCGCGGACTGGCCGCGTCTCGATCCGCGTCGCCTGCCGGACGATCGGCCTGGGCGCGGCGCCGACGCGCTGCGACGGCACGCTGCGGCTCACGATGCGGGTCGGGGGCAAGCGCCGGACGGTCGGCAGCGCACGGTTCAGCCTTGCGCGCGGCTCGACGAAGACGGTGTCGATCAGGCTCAGCGCGAAGTCGCGCCGGACGCTCGAGCGCGTGGCCGTCGCCACGCTGCGCGCGACGGTCCCCAACGCGGGCGCCGCGACGCGCAGCGCGACGAAGACCGTGCGGATCGTGCCGCGCGGGCGCTGAGCGAGGGGCGCGGCCCCTAGACTCCGTGGACCGCCTCGCCCCCATGGTGTAGCGGTCAGCACGCCAGCCTTTCACGCTGGTAGCGGGGGTTCGATTCCCCCTGGGGGTACTCATCTAAGCTGGTGGCCGTGCGGGCCGTTAGCTCAATCGGTAGAGCAAGGGACTTCGGTACGGAGCGCCAGTCGGGAAACCGCTGGTTCGTCGGCAGCTGTTTGCTGGGACCCCCTGAGAGCCTGAGGTACCCATCGCGGTGACAATCCTCAGGATTGGGCAATCAGCAGGCAACCCCGCAAGGGAGAGCCCTCAGAGGCCATACGCTGCCCACCCTAACGCGCAGTGGCGAGGGTGAAGAGATGGTCCAGACCGCAACGCCACGGCGGCCGGTGAGAGCCGGTGCGGCAGGTTAATCCCTAGGTTCTGGGTTCGAGTCCCAGGCGGCCCATCGACTGGCAGCGCCTTTGCACCTTCAGCGCAGCCGGAACGTGACGATGCGCTTCGTCGAGCGATGTCCGGCAGCATCGAAGGCCTGCAGGCGAGCGCGATAGCGGCCGGGCGGCAGCGGCCGGCCGCGCGCGCGGCGTATCCGCAGCACGCCGAAGCCCTCCGGCACGTCGAATCTGACGCGGCGTGCCGTGCGCCAGCGTGTGCCGGCACGCCGCTGGAGCGCGACGACGATGCGTGCGGGCTCCGACAGGCGCACCGCCAGGCGCGCCCCGAGCGCCGCGCGGCCGCTGCGTGCAGAGGCCCGCAGGACCGGCGCGGTCGCGTCGGGGCCGCAGGCTGCGTGCGCGACGGGCGTGTCGGCCGCGCCGCTGACGTACTGGAGACGCAGGCCGAACGCCCAGCGCCCGCCGGCGCCGCAGGGGCCGGCGGCGAATCCGCGGTCGACGTCGAAGGCGGCGCGGGTGACGGAGACGGTGCCGCCCTCGGGCGGATTGGCGACATCGCCGAGGTCGAACGACACGAGTGGGCCGAGAGGCGGCTGCCGGTCGTCGATCCTGCCGGCGATCGAGAAGACGTAATGGATCGGCTTCGTGACGCGGGCATAGAGGTGGAGCGTGCTCTCGTGTCCGATCGTCGTGCGCCGCCGCTCGCCGTGGAAGAGCATGAGCTCGTCGGTCGAGGCGTTCAAGCGCAGGCCGCCGGCGACGTAGACGAAGGACGCGCTGCCGACGCCGAGGCGCGTCTGCGGCGGGCAGCCGGCGGCGCCGCGGGCCGCGAAGCGCGGCTCGAGGCACGAGGGGATCGATGCGAGCGTCGTCGCGAAGCCGTCGGGTAGCGAGATCTGCAGACCGCGGATCGGCCTGGGCGTCGCGTTGGACCGGCCGGTGAGCGTGGCCCGCAGCCCAACGGCAACCGGATTCGGCGCCCCGGCCGTACCGGGCGTGGCCGGGGTGACGGTGGCGCTGACCGTGACGGCGGCGCGCGCCGCGTCGGCGGTCGCAGCGACGGCAGCAGTCGCGACGAGGACGGCAGCGAGGATCCTGGCCTTGGCTATTGGCCGGCGGGCGCGAGGGTGCATCGGCGGAAGCCTACGTACCTCATCGAGCCGGCGCTTGTCGTCGCCGGCGCCGACCGCTGGTCAGAGCGCCGTTCCGCGCCCGGGGACGACGCGGTGACCCGGGAACGACCCATCGTCGCGGGGATCGCCCTCCAAGCTCGCCGCGTAACCTCCTAAGCGCGGGCGGTTAGCTCAGTTGGTCAGAGCGCCTGCCTTACAAGCAGGAGGTCCGCGGTTCGAGCCCGCGACCGCCCACTCGGGAAAGCGCTGCAAAACGCATGGGTATTAGCCTCCGGCGAGGGTTCATCAACGGCCACAAACGGTCAGGGAGCAAGCAGCGCGAGCGTAGCGATCGAGAGTAAGGCGCACCAGCGGGCCCGAGGTCGATTGCTAACCCGGCTCGTTCCTGTCAACAGGAACCGAATGGTGCGCCAGGATCAGGAAGCCAATAGTGCTCCTCGCAGTGGTGTTCCCGCGGTTCAGGCGGAGCCGCGCAGGGTGCAGGCTGTCGCGGCGGCGCAGGACCACAGCCTCGCGTCGACCGATGGCGGCAGGGTCTTCGCGTGTGGTGACAACGACGCCGGCAGCTGCTGACGGTACGCGCGAGTCGCGACTGACGCCGGTTGCGGTCGACGGCCTCGAACAAGGGGTGCGGGGAGTCTTTGCGGGCTTGCAGAGGAGCTACGCGATCCTCGCGGACGGCTCGCTGGTCGGTTGGGGGCTCAATGCCGTCGACCTTCGCGGGTTCGACGGTAGTCCAACTCGCCCGGTTAGCGGTGCCCGGACTGGAGGCCGAGGTCGTGGCTATGGCGGTCGGCAACACCCATTGTCTGGCCTGACGTCCAGTGCGGTGGTGCTCGAATGGGGTTGGCCGCTGGGGCGCCGCCGCGTTGACGTTTCGGACTGGGAGCTGCCGCGCCAACTGGATCTGCAGGCAAAGGTCCGCGCGATCGCCGCCGGCCGCGACCACGCGCTGGTGCTGACATGCGACGGGCAGCTGTTGGCGTGCGGCGACAACGCGCTGCGCCGACTGGGAATCGGCGAGGGTGAGGATCCCTCACGTCCGACGCCGGTCATTGGTCTTGACGGCGTCGGTGTGCGGGCGATCGCGGCCGGCTGGAATCGCAGCTTCGTACTGACCGATGACGGCGCCGTCCTCCCGTGGGGCTGGACCCCGAGGGGGCGCTCGGCGACGAGCGCGCCCGCCGCGTGCTGTACACCGAGTCCGCAGCACCGCCGGTGCGTCCCAAGGTGCCCGCCGAACTGGAGGCAGACGAGCGCTTTGCGCCGGCACCGTTCGCGTTCGCCGCCGACTTGAGTGCGCTGCCCTGGCAGTCAGCGCAACTGGATCGCCTCGGCCTCCCAGATCAGCAGCGATCCGCCTACCTCGATGCGCTCGAGCACGACGAAGAACCGCCGATCCACCGCATGCTCGGACATCCCGATGCCGTCCAGAACGATCCACGCACCAACCACGACAACCTTTGCCTGCTGCTGCAGATCAACTCGGACGACATCGGGATGACAGACCATCCCCTGTGGGTCATCGGCGAAGAAGTCGCCGACGACGCTTTCCGAACGCGCGAGTAGCGAAGGCTTGCGTCACCGTCTTCGGAGCGCTCACCAAACCCGAACCGGGCAGCAAGTGCGCTCTGTTTTGAGGTGCTGGCTGAGCGCGGCCTGGCTAGTCGACGATGATCGTGCCGTGCGCGACGCGTGGGCTGCGCCCGTCTGCACGTCCTTGCGCGCGCGGATGGCGCAGCGTCGCCGTGTACGGGATGTCGCGCAGCCCTCGCTTCAGCGGCTCGGTCGCCGCTGCCGCCGAGCGTGGCCCAATGGCGCGGCTGAAGCTGACGCAGGATCGGTAGCCCGTGAGGTAGCCGGTGCACTCCTGCCGTGACTCGACGTCGACATCGACGTCGCCTTCGTTGCCCCATACGACGCACGCGCCGGCCGGGACGATCAGCTTCGCGGGCTGCGGCCGTCCATCGATGAACCGGATCGCATGCGTCGTCCGGCATGTGGCGGGACGCTCGTTGAGCACGCGGATCCCGCCCCGCAGGTCCCGGACGCGCTCGACGGCGGCCGAGAAACGCTCGCGCGGCATGCTCGGCCGCCCGTCGGCAGCCGGCGTGAGGACCAGGCTGCCGGTTGCCCCGGTCGGACGCAGCGTGTAGCGCACCGTGACCGCCTTTTTCGTGCTGGCATAGGCGTAGGGAACAAGCTCGGGAGCCGCTTCACCCTTGGCCTTGGCGCGCTCCGCAGTGACCTGCTCGAACGCTTCGTGCGGACTGAGGCTCATGAACGGGCCAATGCTCCGGCCGGCCGTTCGCGGCCCCATGGTGATGACAAAACCGAACAGCGCGCCGGTCGCGCGCTTGTTCGATATCCGCGGCCCCGGCGCCGTCCACTGCACCACGACATCGGTGCGGTCGTGGTTGCCCCACACTATGCAGTCGCCGGCCTGGACCGTCAGCGAGACTGGCCTTGGCTTGCCGCCGGCGATCAGCACCGCGTGGGTCATCCGGCACGCCGCGGACCGATTATTGTCAAGAGCCACCGAAGATTGT